>DATADI010000372.1:0-3490 GCA_036258615.1 Thermomonospora sp.
ATCGCTCGTGACTTCACCACGGTCTCCTCGTACTCCTCCTCGGGGTCGGACAGCGCGACGATCGCGCCGCCCACCCCGAATGCGACGTGTCCCCCGGCGGCGACGAGGGTGCGGATGACGATGCTGAGGTCGGCCGCGCCGCTGAGGGAGAACCAGCCGAGCGCCCCGGAGTACACGCCCCGGGGGCCGTCCTCCAGCCGGTCGATGATCTCCATGGTGCGGATCTTGGGCGCGCCGGTCATCGAGCCGCCCGGAAAGGCCGCCCGCACGCAGTCCACCGCGCTGGTGCCGGGGCGCAGGGTGCCGCGGACGGTGGACACCAGCTGGTGGACGGGCGCGTAGGTCTCCACGTGGAACAGCCGGGGCACCTCGACGCTGCCGACCTCGCAGACCCGGTTGAGGTCGTTGCGGACCAGGTCCACGATCATCAGGTTCTCGGCGCGGTCCTTCTCGTGGCCGAGCAGGTCCCGCACCAGCGCCGCGTCCTCGTCGGGCGTGGCGCCCCGGGGCCGGGTCCCCTTGATCGGCTTGGATTCGGCGACCCCGTCGGAACCCACCGACAGAAACCGCTCGGGCGACGCGCTGAGCACGGCGACGTCCGGGAAGTCCAGCAGCGCCCCATAGGGGACGGGGCTGATCCGCCGCAGGTGCCCGTAGGTCTCCAGCGGGTCGATCTCGGCGTCCACCGTGACCGCGTTGGTCAGGCAGATCTCGTACGACTCGCCCTGACGGATCTGCTCCAGGCACTCGCCGATCAGGGCCAGGTAGGCGGCCTTGTCGTGCCTCGGCTCCAGGGCCGGGGCGGTGCCGTCGGCGTCCCCGGTGACGACGGCGGGCCGGGTGGCCGGGGCGCTGTGGCGGGGCAGGGTCTCCAGCCGCCGGGCGGTGTCCTCCAGCCAGCGCGGGGCCTCGTCGTCGTGGCCGCCGTCGCCGAGCGCCAGCAGGTACGCCGAACGTTCGACGTGGTCGAGGACGACCATCCGGTCGGCGAAGAGGACGGCCGCGTCCGGGGTGTCGGCCCGGTGCGCCGCCCGGCCACCGGTCTCGGCCTTCAGCTCGTACCCGAGGTAGCCGACGTACCCGAGGTTGAAGTCGAACGGCAGGTCCCCGGGGACGGCCCGGCGGCGCAGTTCCTCGTCGAGGTAGTCGAGGAACGGCTGGCCGCGCCGCTCGTGGGTGCCGTCGGCGCGCCGGATGGTCAGCACGCCCTCCCACGCCCGGTACGTGACGTACTCGGCGAGCGGGCCGGAGCCGTCGCCCAGGAACGAGAACCGCGACAGCCCCTCGATCACCGCGCTGCTGTCGAGCCAGAACCCGCAGGGACCGGCGGCGAACAGCTCCCGGTAGACCGCCTCCGGGTCCGGCAGCCCGGGAAGCCACCGGGTGTGCAGCCGGTACGCGGGGCGCGCCGGCTCCGGCTCGGGGCTCGGGCGGACGGGGGCCCGGCGGGCCGGGGCGGGGTTACGGGGCGGGCGGCGGGCCAGGGCCAGGTCGCGGAAGTTGGCCAGCAGTTCCCTGCCGTACTCGCTGCCGATGGACTCCGGGTGGAACTGCACGCCCCACAGCGGCGCCTCGCGGTGCCGCAGCCCCATGACGACACCGTCGGCCGTCCAGGCGATGCGTTCGAGGTCGGCGGGCACGTCGGTGACCGCCAGGGAGTGGTACCGCACGGCCGTGAACGGGGACGGCAGCCCGGCGAACAGGCCGGTCCCGTCGTGGTGCACCCGGGACACGCGGCCGTGCATCGGCTCGGGGGCCAGGCCGATCGCCGCGCCGAAGGCGTGGCCGATGCCCTGGTGGCCGAGGCAGACGCCGAGCACCGGCAGGCCGCTCGCGGTGACGGCGTCCGCGCTGATGCCGAAGTCACGCGGCCGGTCGGGCCTGCCGGGGCCGGGCGAGACGACGACGCCGTCGAACTCCGCCAGCGGGATCCGGGACCACTCCTCGTCGTTGCGGACCACGACGGGCGGGCGGCCGTTCACCTCACCGAGGTACTGGTAGAGGTTGTAGGTGAAGGAGTCATAGTTGTCGATGAGGATGGCGCGCATGGCGGTTCAGCGCCCCCCGGTTCCCATCACCTCGTCCTCGACCCGGCACGTCTCGCCGATGATGAGGTCGTAGAGCGCGCGCAGGAACTCGGGGTCGACGCCGTGCCGCTCCCCGTACGCGGCGGCGCGCCGGTGCACCGCCTCGACGCGGTGCGGCTGCATCATCGCGATGGTGTGGGCCTGTTTGCGGTGCGCGATCTCGACGCAGCACTCGATGCGCTCGCGGAGGGTGTCCAGCAGGCGCTCGTCGATCCGGTCGAGCCGGGCGCGCAACGGGGCCAGCACGTCGTCCTTGTCGGTCATCGGTCGCCACCTCGGCGTCGTCGGCTTGATGGGTCTGGGTGGGTCAGGGGTGCTGGTAGAAGAGCGGGACCTTGCCGCGGCCGGTCCGGGCGAACCGCTCCGGCGGGCAGCGCCGCACGGCGAACCCCGTGCAGCGCGGGCCGGTCAGGACGCGGCGCAGGGCCTCCACGGTCGTCAGCGCGGCGGCCACGGCGTCGGCGGAGACCTCCGGCACGTCCGGGGCCAGCAGCAACGTCAGTTCGTAGTCGGCGGCGTCGTGACGGACCTGGAGCTGGCAGTCGCCGGGGCCGGTGACCCCGACGGCGGCCAGCGCCCCCAGGAACGCGTCGGAGTACACCTGCCAGGCGTCGATGATGATCGACTGGCGGGTGCGGCCGAGCAGGGCGAGGACCCGGGCGCGGCTGCCGCAGGGGCACTCGCCCGGCTCGACGCGGCCCCGGTCGCCGATCCGGTAGCGCGGCAGGGCCATGCCGCTGCCGGTCAGCGCCGTCACGACCACGTCGCCGTCCCGCCCGTCGGGCACCGGCCGCCCGGTGTCCTCCTCGACGACCTCCACGACCACCGCGTCCTCGTGCAGGTGGTGCCGTCCGCCGCCCAGGTGCGGGCACTGGTAGCCGATGGGCCCGGTCTCGGAGGTGGAGTAGGCGAGGGAACGCACGGTGAGGCCGGGCACCGCCGCCTCGACGGCCTCGCGCTGCGCCGGGCGCAGGACGTCCCCGAGGTAGAGCAGGTTCCGCAGGCGGTGCCCCGGCGGGAGCGCGGCGACGATCTGCACGCCGTGCGCGGGGGTGGCCACCAGCGTGTCCACCCGGTGCCAGACGAGGGTGTCGGCGGTGTCGGCGACGCTCACCGAGGCCCCCACGGGCAGCGTGAGCGCCCCCGCGAGGCGGCACACGTCGTGCGTGAACAGGAAGCCCCCGTTGAGGTCGGCGGACGGCAGGCAGTTGGCGATCCGGCGCGGCGGTTCGGGCAGCGCGGCGCGCAGACCGCGTGCGCCGAGCGCGTTGACCCGGGCGGTGAAGTCCCAGGAGTGGTACAGGATCTTGCCGCGCGCGGAGGTGCCGCCCGACCGCAGCACCAGGCCGCCCTCGGCGTCGCCGACCAGGAACGCGTCGCCGTCCGGGGGGCCGTCGGCGGCC
>DATADI010000373.1:0-6160 GCA_036258615.1 Thermomonospora sp.
GGCGTCCTCGGAGTCGGAGCTGCTGGACCTGGCGCGGCGGCGCGACGACGGCGCGGTCGCGGCGATCTTCGAGCTGGGACGGCGGCGGGCCCCGGCGCTGCTGGACCTGGCCGAGGAGCTGCTGCCGCAACGGGACGGGCGGTGGGGCGGCGCGCTGTGCCGGGCCCTGCGGGAGTACGGGTCGGAGGCGCTGCCGAGGGCGCGGGCCTGGGCGCGGGCCCATGCGGGCTGTGAGGCCCTGGCGTTGTGCATCCTGGCGCGGCACGGCACCCAGCAGGACATCCCGATCCTGATGACGGAGCTGGCGGGCGCGGTCGAGCGGGAGTCGTGGGGCGCCGCCGCCGGTCCGGTGGAGGGTCTGGGGCGGCTGCGGGCCGGGGAGGCGGTGCCGCTGCTGAAGCGCACCTGGACCGAGTCCGCGTACTCCTACCTACGGCCACGCGTGCTGACCGCCCTGACCCGTACCGCCCCGCACACCGCCGAGACCTATGCCGTCGAGGGACTGTGGGACTGTGAGGACGACACCCGCCGGGTGGCCGCGTCCGCCGTCCCGTTCACCGACGACACCCGCCTCCGCCTGCACCGCCTGCGTTCCGACCCCGCCGAGGACCAGCGTGTCCGTTCCGCGGCGTCCGACCGGCTGATGTTCTGAGCCCCGTCCGGGCCTCCCGTGAGAGCCCCCCTGCCCCCCTGCCTCCGCCGTTCCCGGCGTGACACCGTCATCGAGCAGGAGCGCGGATACCACTTCGGAGTGACGAAGGGGCAGCTCATTGTCCTCCCCCAGTGGGGCGGCGGCGGGCGCGCGGACCCGTAGACTCGGCGGCATGATCCTTCCCGTTCGCCGCATGATCGCCGTGGTCCCCCTCGTCCTGCTGCCGCTCGGCGCGGTCACCGCGTGCGGTGGCGAGGGCACGTCCACCGACTGTTCCATCAACGCCTGCACGGTGACGTTCGACCGGGGCGTGGACGCCAACGCGTCCATCCTCGGGATCAAGGCCGAGCTGGTCGGGGTGGAGGGCAACAACGTGACGCTGCGGGTCGCCGGGCAGCAGGTGACCGTTCCCGTCGACGGGCAGCAGGAGGTCGAGGGCTTCAGCGTCGCGATCCAGTCCGTCACCCAGGACAACGTGGTCGTCAAGATCTCCCGGGGCGGCGGGGGCGGCTGACCGCCCGCCCGCAACGGTGTTAACGACCATTAACATCGGGGGTGACGAGAGGAGCCCCCGATGCCCGCCGAGCGTCTGCTGCCGACCGAGGAGGCCGGGCAGCTCATCGAGCTGACCCGCGAGATCGCCGCCGCGGAGCTGGCCCCCCGGGCCGCCCGCGCGGAGGCCGCCGAGGAGTTCCCCCGCGAGGTGTTCCGGCTGCTGGGGCGGTCGGGGCTGCTGGGGCTCCCCTACCCGGAGGAGCACGGCGGCGGCGGTCAGCCGTACGAGGTGTACCTCCAGGTGCTGGAGGAGATCGCGGCGGTGTGGGCGTCGGTGGCGGTCGGCGTGAGCGTGCACACGCTGGCCTGCTACCCGGTGGCGACCTTCGGCGACGACGCGCAGCGCAAGCTGCTGCCGGAGCTGCTCGGCGGCGAGCTGCTGGGCGGGTACGCGCTGTCGGAGGCGCACGCCGGGTCCGACGCCGCCGCGCTGAGCACCCGGGCGGTCCGCGACGGCGACGCCTACGTGGTCACCGGCACCAAGTCGTGGATCACCCACGGCGGTGAGGCCGACTTCTACGTGCTGTTCGCCCGGACCGCCGACACCGGCTCCCGGGGCATCACCTGCCTGCTCGTGGACGGCGCGACCGAGGGCCTGTCGGCCGGGCCTCCGGAGCGCAAGATGGGGCTGACCGGCTCCACCACCGCAGAGCTGCGCCTCGACGCGGCCCGCGTTCCCGTCGAGCGGCGGATCGGCGACGAGGGCCAGGGGTTCCCGATCGCGCTGTCGGCGCTCGACTCCGGGCGGCTGGGCATCGCCGCGTGCGCGGTGGGGCTGGCGCAGGGGGCGCTGGACGAGGCCGTGCGGTACGCCAGGCAGCGGGTGCAGTTCGGCCGCCCGATCATCGAGCACCAGGGCCTGGGGTTCCTGCTGGCCGACATGGCGGCGGCGGTGGAGTCGGCGCGCGCCACGTACCTGGAGGCCGCCCGGCGCCGTGACCGGGGGCTGCCGTTCGGGCGGCAGGCGTCGGTCGCCAAGCTGGTGGCCACCGACGACGCCATGCGGGTCACCACCGACGCGGTGCAGGTCCTCGGCGGGTTCGGCTACACGCGGGACTTCCCGGTCGAGCGGTACATGCGCGAGGCCAAGGTGATGCAGATCTTCGAGGGCACCAACCAGATCCAGCGGATGGTGATCGCCCGGCATCTGGCGCGCTGAGCGGGTTACAGTTACCAGCAGGTAGCTCTCCGCCGGAGGAGGACGCGCATGCCCCTCGCCGAACGCCTGCCCGCCCGGCTCACGCTCCCCCGCGGCCGGTTCCGCTACACCGTGCAGCGCGACCTCCCGGTGCCGATGCCCGACGGGGTGACGCTGCTCGCCGACCGGTACGCGCCCGCCGGGCTGCCCGACGCCCCGACGATCCTGGTCCGCACCCCGTACGGGCGGCGCGGGCTCCCGGCGGTGATCAACGGGCTGCCGTTCGTGCCGTTCGGGTTCCAGCTCGTGGTGCAGAGCGCCCGCGGCACGTTCGGGTCCGGCGGGGAGTTCGACCCGCTGGGCGCCGAACGCGAGGACGGGCTGGCGACCGTCCGGTGGCTGGAGCGGCAGCCGTGGTTCGGCGGCTCGTTCGCCACCTACGGGGCCAGCTACCTCGGGTACACGGCGTGGGCGCTGGCGGCGGAGGCGGGTCCGGCGCTGAAGGCGATGTCGGCGCAGGTCACGGCGTCCTCGTTCCGGGACGCGGCGTACGTGGGCGGATCGTTCGCGCTGGAGACGATCCTGATGTGGTCGGACCTGACCTCCCGGCAGGAGCGGCGGCTCGGGATGATCAACGGCGCGCTGCTGTCCCGGCGGCGCGCCCGGCGGGCCGCCCGCACCGGCCGCCCGCTGGCCGAGCTGGACGCGCTGGCCACCGGCGCGGCGGTGCGGTTCTACCAGGACCTGCTGGTCAACGACGCGCCCGGCGCGGACTACTGGCGCACCCGCGACTTCACCGCCACCGTCGGGGACGTCACCGCCCCGGTCACCATGGTCGCCGGGTGGTACGACATCTTCCTGCCCTGGCAGCTGAAGGACTACCTGGCGCTGCGCGCGGCGGGCCGCAACCCGTACCTGACGATCGGGCCGTGGTGGCACGCCGACGCCCGGCACGGGCTGGCGTCCCTGCGGGAGTCGCTGGCCTGGTTCCGCGCCCACCTGCGTGGCGACTTCTCCGGCGTGCGGCCCGACCCGGTGCGGGTGTACGTCACGGGCGCGAAGCAGTGGCGCGACTACCGCGACTGGCCGCCGCCCGGCATGCGGCACCACCGCTGGCACCTGCATCCGGGGCTGGGGCTGGGCGAGGACGGGCCGCGGGCGAGCCGCCCGAGCCGCTACCGGTACGACCCCGCCGACCCGACGCCCGCGCTGACCGGGCCGAGCCTGCTGGGCCGCTGCGGGCCGGTCGACCAGCGCCCGCTGGAGCGGCGCCCGGACGTGCTGGTGTTCAGCTCCGCGCCGCTGCGCGCCGACCTGGACGTCATCGGCCCGATCACCGCCGAGCTGTACGTGCGCTCCGACCGTGAGCACGCCGACTTCGTGGTGCGGCTGTGCGACGTCGCGCCCGACGGGACCTCGCTCAACGTGTGCGAGGGCGGCCGGCGGCTCAGGCCGGGAGACCCGCCCGCCGACGCCGACGGGGTCCGGCGGGTGACCGTCGAGCTGTGGCCGGCCGCCCGGCGGTTCCGGCGGGGCCACCGGCTGCGGGTCCACGTCACCAGCGGGGCGTTCCCGCTGGTCGCCGCGAACCCGGGCACCGGCGGCCCGCTCGGCGGCGCGGCGGCCCGGGTGGCGGCGCACCAGGAGGTGTTCCACGACCCGGACCGGCCGTCGGCGATCCTGCTGCCCGTGGTCGAGCGCGCCCCGGAGCGGACGGTGACCGACCCGGACGCCGAGGCGGCCTGACCTCCCCTACAGGCGGGTCAGCCGCTGGGTGCCGCTGCCGACGGCGAACGAGGCCATCAGGGAGGACGTCGCGTCGGCCCTGGTGCGGTCGGACAGGGCGTAGAAGTTCATCTGCACCCGTTCGCCGGTCACGTCGATGACGCCGTAGCCGTGCGAGTCCAGCTCCGACCAGCGCACGTGCCGGTTGGTGAGCCGGACCGCGCCCTCGGCGGCCAGGGTCAGCGTCCGGGGCGGGACGCCGAGGAAGTCGTCGATGTTGTCGCTGGTCACCGAGGGCACCACCATCTCGGTCGCCACCGACGGCGTCAGCGGGTACGTCGCGGCGGTCAGCGGCACGTCGTTGGCCCAGGAGGTGTGGATGTCCCCGGTGAGGAAGACGGTGTTGTCGATCCTCCCGGTGTGCAGGTGGCCCAGCAGCTCCTGCCGGTCGGCGGTGTAGCCGTCCCACTGGTCGGCGTTGACGGCGATGCCGCCGGACGGGATGCCCAGCAGCTTCGCCAGCGGGCCCAGCAGGTGCGCGGGCACCGACCCGATCGCGACCGGGCTGATCATCACCGAGTTGCCGATGAGCCGCCAGCGGGTCTCCCCCACGCTCGCCGACAGGCCCGACTTCAGCCACCGCATCTGCGCGTCACCGGTGATCGTCCGGGCCGGGTCGTCCACCGCCAGGCCGCTCTCCTGCCTGGAGCGGTAGCCGCGCAGGTCCAGCAGCGTCAGCTCGGCGAGCCGCCCGAACCGCAGCCGCCGGTAGATCGCGCCGCCGGGGGTGACCCGCACCGGCATCCACTCGAAGTACGCCTTGCGGGACGCCGCCAGCCGGGCCGCGTAGGGGCCCTCGGTGGCCTCGTCGTGGTTCTGCGCGCCGCCGGACCACGCGTCGTTGGCGACCTCGTGGTCGTCCCACACGATCATCCACGGATGACGGGCGTGCAGCGCCTGCAGGTCCGGGTCGGTCTTGTAGAGCGCGTGCCGCATCCGGTAGTCGGCGAGGGTGAGGATCTCGTGCGCGGGCTCGTTGCGCCGCACCACCGAGCCGCCCGCGTCGAAGTCCCCGGTGCCGTACTCGTAGAGGTAGTCGCCGAGGTGGATGACGCCGAACAGGTCGTCACGGGCCGCCAGGTGCCGGTACGACGCGAAGAACCCCGCCTCCCAGTTCGAGCACGACACCACCCCGAACCGCAGCCCCGCGACCTGCGCCGAGGCGGCCGGAGCCGTACGGGTACGGCCCACCGGCGACGGCACCCCGTCCAGCAGGAACCGGTAGTGGTACGCGGTGCCGGGGGCGAGCCCGCCCGCGTCCACCTTCACGGTGTGGTCGACGTCGGGACCGGTGCGGACGGTGCCGCGCGCCACCACGTCGGTGAACCCCGCGTCCCGCGCCACCTGCCACGTCACGTCCACGACGGGCCCTCGGCCCGACCCCGGGGCCGCCTCGTCGGTCGGGGTCACCCGGGTCCAGAGGATCACGGCGTCGGGGAGCGGGTCACCCGAGGCCACCCCGTGCCGGAAGAAACGGCCGGACTCGGCATGGGCCGGAAGCCCGGCCGCCAGAAGGGCCAGCGAGGACGCGCCGAGGGCGCCGGCGCCGCCCATGCGCAGGAACGCGCGACGATCGAGTGTGGTCACGAACGCGAAAACTAGTCACATCCGGGCGTTCCGGGAAGGCCCGGAACTGACAGTTCATCCTCGCGTCACCCGCACCGGGGACTTCACACCGGCGCCGAACAGGGGGAACGTAGAGAAAGGCACGATCGAGGGGGAATCATGCACGACAACAAGACCTGGACCCTGACCGTCGAGATCGCCGAGCAGGAACGCTACACCGAAGCCGAGGCGAGACTGACCACCTCCACGGGGACCTCGCTCACCGGCCGGGGCATCGCCCGCCGCAACCCACGCGACGCCGACGTACCCAGCATCGGCGACGAACTGGCCGTCTCCCGCGCCCTGTCCGAGCTGTCCCACGGCCTGCTCGACGCCGCCGCCCAGGAGATCAGCCAGATCGAACACCGCAAGGTCCGGCTCTCGCATTGAGTGTGGGGGGGCGACCCCCCACGCCCCCCCCCCCC
>DATADI010000374.1:0-10942 GCA_036258615.1 Thermomonospora sp.
CCTGCGCCGCCAGCCAGCCGCCCAGGGAGAGGTCCTTGTCGGAGGGGACCCCGAGGCCGCCGCTGGCGTCCATCCAGGACATGTCCCAGACCTCGAAGAACGGCTTGCCGTCGGCGCCCACCTTGCGCCGCAGCTGCACCTGGCTGCCGCCCTCGCTGGCCAGGCTCGCGGCCTTCCGGTACTTCGCCGAGATGTCGAATTCGAGGTACTCGCTGTCGATGCCGGTGAGGCAGGACCCCGCCGGTTCGTCCGGGTCGCGCCGCGCGGCGGGCGCGGGTGGATTCACCGCCGAGGCGTGCGATGTTCCGGGGCATCCCTGCCGTTGCGCGAGGCGGCACAGTTCGCGTTCCGCGGCGTCCTTGAGCGTCCCGGCCAGGCCCGTGCCGAGGAGGGTCAGGGCGACCGAGACGACCAGTCCGACCAGAGCCACGGCCTCGACGGCCGTCGCGCCTTTGTCCTTTGCGGAGAACGGTGGCAGCACCCCTGGAGAATCGCACCGGCCGCCCGATCGGCCATGAGCCCGCGGACCCAATCCGGGACCCAAATTTCATTTCTTGTTCGCCGGGCGTTAACCCCGGATCAGGTGTCCTTGCCGAAACGCGCGAGCGGCCGGGTGAAGCCGACGAGCGTGGGCCGCGACGCGTAGGAGACGGCCTTGATGGGCCCGCACAACCGGCAGCGCGCCTCGATCATGATCTTGCGCTTGGGATCGACGACCAGCCCGACATGCCCCGGGGAGTTCGGGGACGAGCCCGGCCCCGAGTTGAAGAACACCAGGTCACCGGCCTTCTCCGCGCCGTTCGCGACACGCACCCCGAACGGCCACTGGGTGAACGTGGTCCGCGGGATCTTCACGCCCGCCGAGCGGTAGGCGGCGTAGATCAGCCCGGAGCAGTCGAACGCCGACGGTCCCTCGGCGCCCCACAGGTAGGGCTTGCCGATCTGCGCGTACGCGTACGCCAGGATCTTCTTCAGCAGGTCGGAGGCGCCGTCGGGAAGCTCGGGCGGCACCGGGGGCGGCCCGCCGGGGCCCGGCGGGAGCACGTCGTCGTAGTCGGGCCCGCCCCGGTAGGGGCGCGGGTCCTCGGCGTCCACCAGGCGGAGCCGGAACAGCTTCGCGACCCGGGCGCGGTCCCCGTTCGGCCAGACCTGGACCCCGTCGCAGACGAGCCGGTCGTAGCGGGGGTTCCCCTGGTCCGGGGTGTCCCCGGCGATCAGCGGGTACACGCAGTCCGGGATGATCAGCCGGCCGATCGCCACCGCCTTGCCCGTCCGCCCGATGCCCTTGCGGCCCTTGTCGTCCACGCACAGGTCGCGGCCCTCGCGCAACCGGCGGCGCTCCTCTTCGGTGAGGTCGTCCTCCCGTTTGAGCTGGCACTGCCGCGTGGCCGCGCGCACCTTCGCGGTCGTGCCGAGCCGGCCGCTCAGGCGGACCTTGCCGACCAGGTCGGTCTCGTTCTCCCCGGCGTACCGCCGCGCGGGGATCTCCGGCTGCGTGTCGGTCATCCAGTAGCCCACGCCGGTCGGCGAGATCCCCTGCAGCGCCAGCTCGATGGCCTGCTCGCGCAGCGGCTCCAGCGCCCCGAGCGCGGCGGCGTCCGCCCCGATCTGCGCCCGGGTCCGCATGTCGCCCGCCTGGGCCAGCTTGAAGATCAGCACGGTGGCGCCCACCATCGCCAGCATCACGTACAGGATCAGGACGGTGGTCGCCAGGCCCTCGTCGGCGGCCCGGCCCCGGATCAGCCGCCTCATGCCAGGGACCCGCCGGCCATGACCCCCAGCAGCGCCCCGGCCAGCATGAAGGGGCCGAACGGCAGTTCGTCCTTGCGCCCGGCGCGGCCCAGCAGCAGGCCCGCGAGGGCGAACGACGCCCCCAGCAGCAGCCCGGCCAGCACCCCGGTGACCCAGGGGGCCTGCCCGAGCCAGCCCAGGTGAAGGCCCACGACCCCGGACAGCTTCACGTCGCCCCGGCCCATGGCGTCCGGCCGCAGATAGTGCTGGACGGCGTAACACGCCCACAGCGCCGCCATTCCGAGCAACGCGTGGACGAACCGGAAGAGGCCGTCCTCGACGACCAGGGCCGCCATTCCCAGCAGCACGATCCCGACCGCGTACGACGGCAGGGTGAAAAGGTCGGGAAGCCTTTTCACCGCGATGTCGACGACGGCGAGGAGGCAGCCCACGACACCGAAATAGGCGAAGGCGACGAGTTCCGCACCCACCCCGAGACGCCACGTCAGCGACACCACCACGACAGCGGCCGTCACCGCCAGTGCGATGCGGCGCCGCGGCGTGACCGGGCCGCAGTAGCGTTCGGTCAGCGGGGCGGCGGACCAGCCCGCGCAACCACCGGCGAGACCGGCGACGGACAACGTCACAATGCCGGGCATGGTCACCGGGCGCCGGTCATTCGGCGGGCGCGTCGAGGATTCTGCCGACCCATTCGTCGATCGCGCTCGCGACCTTGCCCGGCAGCCCGATGGCGTAGACGCCCGCGATGATCCCGGCCACCAGGATCAGCACACCGGCCCACTCGAAGACCTCCACGCCCCGGTCCCCGGCCCGCCGGGCCGCGGCCCACGCGGTCACCGCTCCCTGCAGGCAGATCGTGATCCGCACGCACAGTGCCACCATCCGGTTCATCGCGGCCCCGGGAGCGCGGGCGCCTGCGCCGGGGCCGTCACCACGGGAGTTCATGGGCATCGGCCGACGGGCCCGTGACCGGCGTCGTTCCGGCACAGGCCCGCGCGGGGGACGAGGGGTGCTACTGGCGGTTCTTGAGCCTGTTCAACTCGTCGTAGACCTGGTTGAGCAGCGACTGGCCGAGGTTGGACTTGATGAGGAACAGCGCGACCGCGATCACCACCGCCGTGAGCCCGACCATTTCCGCGGAAAGGGTGAATCCGCGGTCGTCGCTCCGCCGTGCGCGCTCGGCGCGGTCCTGCAGGAATCTGCCGGTCCTTTCCGCCGTGTCCTGCACCAGCGTCGCGGTGTGCACGTACACCGGAACAAGGGGATTCATCGGGGCCTCCCGGGAACTCGCCGCCATCCACGTGCCGACAACGGTAGTTTTCCCGGGGGGCCCGCTCCAGGGCCCGCCGCCCCAATCCGTGCGGCCCCGTTCTTGGGGCCCCGGGCCCAGTGACCCGGTGCGTCATGTTCATTCGGTTTCTCCCGCCGTGCCGATCCAGCAGGCTATCGCCGCCGCACGCGAGGTCACTCCGAGCTTCGCGTAGATCCGGTTGACGTGGTTCTTGACGGTCTTCTCGGCCAGGAAGAGCGTGCGGGCGATCTCACCGTTCGAGCGGCCCCGCACGATGAGGCCCATCACCTCCTCCTCGCGGGCGGACAGGCCGTACCGCTCGCGCGACGCGTCCTCCGCGGGCGGCGGCCGGTCCTGCCCCGCGCCCCGCTGCACCGCGCCGACGAGCGCCGACACCGCCGCGCGGGACAGCGGGTGCGCGCCGCCCAGCGCGTCCTCCACGGCCGCCGTCAGCTCCTCGGCGGTGAACGTCCCGTGGACGAGGTAGCCGGAGGCGCCGTTGCCGATCGCGGCCCGCACGGTCTCCGGGTCGTCGGTGTAGGTCAGCATCAGGACCCTGCTGACGGTGCTGAGCACCTCGGCGGCGGCCACCCCGTCCAGCAGCGGCATCCGCACGTCCAGCAGCACCAGGTCGGGGCGCAGCCGCTCGGCCAGCTCGATGGCGCGCCGGCCGTCCCCGGCCTCGGCCACCACCTCCAGCCCGCCCGCCTCCAGCAACGACACCAGGCCCTGCCGGACCACGGGATTGTCGTCGACCACCATCACGCGCGGCACGCGTGGGACGTTCATTCAGCTCACCTCCGCCAGTCGGGTGTCATGGTGCTCACCGCGGCCGTCCGCGGGCAGGCGGAGCTCCACGGTCGTGCCGGCGCCCGGTTCGGCGTGGACGGTCACCACGCCGCCCACCCGCTCGGCCCGTTCCCGCATGCCGATCAGGCCGTAGTGCCCCTGGCGGGCCAGGTCGGGAAGCTCGCCGGGCCGGAACCCCCGGCCGTCGTCGCGCACCGTCAGCACGACCTGACCGGCCCGCCGCGCCAGGACGACGGTGACCAGCCCCGCCTCGGCGTGGCGCGCGGTGTTGGCCAGCGCCTCGGTGAGCACCGCCAGCGCCTCGTAGCGGGTCCGCAGCGGCGCGTCGGCGTCCGGGTCCAGCTCGTGGCGCACCGCGATACCGGTCTCGGACGTCCAGCGGTCGAGCGCCGCGTCCACCGCCTCGGCGAGCGGCCGGGTGACGGTGGTGTCGCGCAGCTCGGTGAGCAGCCCCCGGGCCTCCCGGGACGCGACCTCGGTGGCGGTGGCGATGCGCACCGCCTCCTCGGCGGCCCGCGCCGGGTCCCGGCGCGCCCAGGCGGGCAGGGCCGCCGCCGCCAGCGCGATCCCGCGCAGCGTCTTGGCCAGCGAGTCGTGCATCTCCCGGGCGAGCCGGGCGCGTTCCTCGGCCGCCGCCGCGGCCACCTCGGCCCGGATCCGGGCCTCCTCCTGCGCGGCCTGCTCCTCGAAGATCCGCCGTAGCGCCACCCCGGCGAACCCGACGAGCGGGTAGTAGGCGGGCTGGCCGACCAGCACCTGGAAGCTGCCGGTGTCGGCGGCCTGCGCGGCGTCGAAGGCGAACGTCAGGTAGTAGCAGCCGATCTGGGCGGCCGACACCGCCAGCAGCCCCGGCCACCGGTACAGCAGTCCGGCCGCCGCGGCCGTCGCCACGGTGGACAGGAAGAACGGGCCCGCCGGGCCGCACACCGCCAGCACCGTGAACGAGGCCGCCACGTCCAGCGCCACCAGCGACGGATGGGCCAGCAGCCGCGGCACGATCTCCGCCACGTGCCGGGCCACCAGCCAGGCCAGCAGCCCGGCGCACACCAGCGTGACGAACGCCGCCACCGCCAGCCGCCCGGTCGACAGGGCCAGCAGCGTGATCCCGGTGATCGCCATGCGGATCTGCATGAGCAGCCGGAACGCGGCGTTGATCCGCGGCCCGGCCGGCCCTCCGGTGACGCTCGCCCGCGGCCCCATCTCAGCGGTCCAGGACGCTGCCGAGGTCGTTGTCGGAGCCGAACAGCAACGCCCCCAGCATCATCAGCCCCATCGCGGGCATCGCCATCGTGGTGGTGATCAGCGTGACGCGGGGCGTGGTCCGCTGGGCCTTGCGCTTGGCCCACTGCGCCGACTCGCGGCGCATGTCCCTGGCGATGCCGACCAGCGCGTCGGCCAGCGGGGAGCCCAGTTCCTCGGCCTGCAGGACGGCGGTGACGAACTGGCCGAGCATCGGCGAGCGGTTGCGGTCCCGCAGGTCCTGGAACGCCTGGCGGCGCGGGGTGCCCAGCTCCATCTGGCGCAGCGCGATGGTGAACTCGTCGGCCAGCGGGCCCGGCATGCTCTCGGCGACCCTGGACAGCGCGTGCCGGAAGCTCAGCCCCGCCGACACGGTGACGGCCAGGACGTCGAGGAAGTCCGGAAGGGTCCGCTCGATCTGCTCGCGCCGCCGCGAGGCGCGGGCCATCAGGTTCAGCTCGTTCTGCAGCATGCCCGCCAGGCACAGCACGCCCATCAGCGTCTCCCCGGACAGCGCCAGCAGCAGCCCGGCCGACCCGAACAGCACCACCAGGCCCGCCGTGGTCCGGGCGTAGGACTCCACCGTCATTCCGCCCGGCCGGCCCGCGGCGTCGATGCGCCGGCGGATCCGCGGATGCCAGGGCCGCAGCAGCCGCATCGTCCGGGCCGTGAACGGCCGCCCGGCGAGCGCGGCGATCCGGGTCAGCGCGCCGGGCCGGGGGGCCTTCGGCCCGGAGTCGGCGGCCAGCGCGGACGGCGCCACCCGCTCCCCGCCGCGCAGCAGCGCGTACCCCCACACCGCGACGACCACGCAGAGCGCGCCGCCCGAAGCCATCACCAGCGCCATCGCCGCCTCACACGTCGATCCGGGTCATCCGCCGGACGATCAGCAGGCTGCCCGCGAAGAGCGCCCCGGCGACGACCATGGTGAGCAGCCCCAGCGGCTGCCCGCTCATCCGCTGCAGGGTCCCCGGCTGGATCTGCTCCACCAGCAGCAGCCCCAGCAGCCCGAACCCGCCGACCGCCCAGTTGCCGACCACCGCCTCGCCCATGATCGTCCTGACCTCGCGGCGGATCTCCTTGCGCTCCTCCAGCGTGGTGGCGATGCTGCGCAGCGAGGTGACCAGCGAGCCGCCCGAGCGGGCCGCCACGATCAGGGTGCTGATCAGCACGCCCAGCTCCCGGGACGGCAGCCGGTCGGACAGGTCCCGCAGCGCCGCCTCCAGCGACTGCCCGAGCCGCAGCGCGTCGGCGGTGCGGCCCAGCTCCGACCGGGCGGGCTCGGCCAGCTCGTCGGCGGCGATCTCCACCGCGGTGCGCAGCGACAGCCCCGCCTGGGTCGCGTTCGACAGCACCCGCGCCAGCTCGGGGAGCTGGGCGATGAACTCCTCCCGGCGGCGCTCCTCCAGCCGCCGCAGGTAGCCCAGGCACAGCCAGCCGACCACCAGCGCCGCGGCCACCCCGAACGCGGGCGCCAGCCAGCGGCCGATCAGTAGGACGGCGAGCACGGCGGCGCCGCCCAGCGCGGCCAGGAACGGCGACACCCCGATCCGCAGCCCCGAGGCGGCGAGCCGGCGGCCCACGGCACGGCCGAACTCGGTGCGGCCGAGCCGCCGGTCGAGCCGGGCCGTCAGGCGCTCGCGGACGTCCTCCTGGCCGAGCACGGCCCGCGCGGCGAGCCTGCGCCGCTGGTCGTACCCGGCGGCCAGCTCGCCGATCCCCCACACCGCGACGGCCAGCGTCAGCACCAGCACGAGCAGGATCAGCGGCAGCGACACTCAGGACACCTCCCGCAGCTCGTCGTCGCCCACCTCGAACGCGGCGGGCACGCCCTCGCCCGCGTACGTGAGCCGGGTGGCCAGCTCCACCGGCAGGCGGAACCGCCGGAACACGCCGCGCACCACCAGGTCCGGCCCGATCGGCTCGCTCTCGAACTTCATGATCGTCTGCAGCGCGAACCCCGCCCCGGGACGCCGGGCGACCACGGCGATCTCCCCGATCCGCCGCGAGCCGTCGGGTCCCCGCTCCAGGTGCACCAGCGCGTCGACCGCGCTGCTGATCTGCTCGCGGATCGTCTCGAACGGCAGCTTCACATCGCTCATGCTGGCCAGCGTCTGGAGCCGGTGGACGGCGTCGTCGGCGGAGTTGGCGTGCACCGTCACCATCGAGCCGTCGTGGCCGGTGTTCATCGCCTGGAGCATGTCGAGCGTCTCGCCGCCGCGGACCTCGCCGACGATGATGCGGTCGGGGCGCATCCGCAGCGCGTTGCGGACCAGGTCGCGGATGCTGATCCGGCCCTGCCCCTCGATGTTGGCCGGACGGGCCTCCAGCGGCACCACGTGCTCCTGCGCGAGCTGCAGCTCGGCCGAGTCCTCGATGGTGACGATCCGTTCGTGGGAGGGCACGAACGCCGACAGGGCGTTGAGCATCGTCGTCTTGCCGGTGCCGGTGCCCCCGGAGATGACGACGTTCAGCCGGGCCCGGATGAAGGAGGCCAGCAGCAGGCCCGACGCGTCGTCCAGGGAGCCCTTCGCGACCAGCTCGGCCACCGTGTAGGCGCGGGGGAAGCGCCGGATGGTCAGCACCGGCCCGACCAGCGACAGCGGCGGGATGATGACGTTCACCCGCTCGCCCGTCGGCAGCCGCGCGTCGACCATGGGGCTGGACTCGTCCACCCGGCGGTTGACCTGGGCGACGATGCGATCGATGGTCTGGTAGAGCTGGTCCTCGCTGGCGAACGTGGTGTCGACCCGCTGCACCCGCCCGTCGCGCTCGACGAAGATGTTCTTGGGGCCGTTCACCATGATCTCGGTGATGGTGTGGTCGTGCAGCAGCGGCTCCAGCACCCCGAGCCCGAGCGCCTCGTCGACCACCCGCCGGATCAGCGCGGCCCGCTCGTTCGCCGACAGCACCGGGCCCTCACGGCTCACGATGAGCCCGGTGACCTTCTCCAGCCGCGCCCTGCGCTGCGTCAGGTTGAGGCCGTTCAGCTCCTCGAGGTTGACCTCCTCCAGGAGCCGCTGACGCCAGTGCGACACCCCGGCCGCGCCGGCGCGGTCGGCGGCGAGCCGGTCGCCCTCCAAGCGGTCTCTGAGTCCCATCCTCGTGTCATCCCTGCGGCATGGTGACGGTGCGGTCGATGGTGAAGTCGAGCGGGACGCCGGGGAACAGCACCGGCACCCGGGCCCGGACCCGGCACCGCGCGCCGTCGTCGGACAACGTCCCGGACACCGTGTGGTCGTTGAGCCAGTCCGGCATGGCGGTCTCCGCGCCGCGGCGGCACCCTCCGGCGTCCTGGGTCTGCCCGGCGACGCGCGCCCCGGTGCGCGCGGCGTTCTCCACCCGTTCGATGGTCGAGGCGGCCATCAGCGCCTCGAACGAGAACAGCACCACCAGCATGGCCGTGGGCAGCATCGCGATGAACTCCACGGAGGCGGTGCCCTGGTCGCGCTCAGCCATCGCCGTCGCCCTCGTAGACGATCCTGGACCGGCCGCTGACGCCGAAGGAGGTCCGCCAGCCGGGCAGCACGCCGGGCGTGTCGATGGTCACCGTGACGAACCCGTCGCCGACCTTGATCTCCAGGTGCTCCTCGTCCTTCCACGGGCCGCTGACGCGCGCGACGGCCCGCCTGCGCACCTCCGCCCGCGCCGCCGGGGTGTCGTAGCCCAGCACCGACACCGCCCGCGCGGCCTCGTTGGCGGCGTGGCCGGAGTGCACCAGCGTCAGCCCGGCCAGCACGATCTGGTAGGCCAGCAGCACCAGCAGCCCGATCAGCGGGATGAGCGCCACGAACTCGTACGCCGACGCGCCCCGGTCCCGCGGGGGGTCGGTCTCCTCCGCCGGGTCGTCGTCCAGCTTCAGCTCCCGGACGAGCCGGACGACGGCCCGCCGGTAGTCGTTGCTCTTCACCGCCGACGGCAGCCCCGTGTTGGCGGCCTCCTCCAGCGCCCGGAAGGCGGCCGGGACGGTGGTGGCCAGCAGCGGGGTGCCCAGCATCCGCCGGGCCAGGTCGGGCTGGATCTCGTTGCGCTTGTCGTGCCGGACGAAGACGGCCGAGGCGTCCTCCTCCTTGCGGATGCCCAGCCGGTCCCACAGCCGGCCGAGCCGCTTGGCGCCGCGCAGCGACGGCAGGTCGGGCGTGCAGGTCACCACCACCTGGTCGGCCAGCTCGACGGCCACCGCGTTGCCGTCGAACATGTGGCTGCCGCAGTCGGCCACCACCAGGTCGTAGCGGGAGCGCAGCGCCGAGAGGATCTGCCGGGCCGCCCGCGCCGGGATGCTCTCGGCGTCCTCCCCGTTGGGCGGCGCGAGCAGCACGTGCAGCCCGGACGGGTGCACGAACAGCGCCTCGGCCAGCGCCGTGCCGTCGATGTCCTCGGCGACCGACACCAGGTCGCCGATGCTGCGCCGGTGGTGAACGTCCAGGTAGCTGGGCAGGTCGCCCTTCTGCAGGTCCATGTCCACCAGGCACACCGAGCGCCCGGACTCGGCCACCACCGTGGCCAGGTGGACGGCCAGCGTGGTCGCGCCCGTGCCGCCCTTGGAGCCGCAGACCGCCAGCAGCGTGCCCAGCCTGCCGGACCGGGCGACCGCTCCGGTTCCCGCGAAGTGCCGCCGCATGCTCCGCGACCACTCGGCCGCCGACTCGATCCGGCTCTGCAGCTCCGACACCGTCGGGTCGCGGGAGATCACACCGCGCGCCCCGGCGGCCATCGCCGCCCCGTACGTCGCGGCGGTCGCCTCCTCGGCCACCAGCACCACGGCCAGGTGCGGGTGCCGCAGCGCCAGCTCCCGGATCAGGTCGGTGGCCGGCTGCGGCCCCAGCCCCTGGTGCAGCAGGATCACGTCGGGTCCGGGCACGCCGCCGCCGACCGCCTGGACCACCTCACCGGAGGTGCCCGCCACGCCCGCCGGCGCGACCTCGGCGATCTCGTGGAGCTGGGCGGTCAGCGCGGTCACCAGGTCGCGGTCCGCGGCGCCGAGGAGTACGCGGATCATGGCGCTCACTGTCCCAGCGGGGTGTCGCAGACGGGCGGGAGCTTGACCGGGCCGCTGTCGCCCTGGCCGATGAGCGCCAGCCTGACCTTGCCCGCGTAGCTCTCGGCGTACGTCAGCTTCAGGCTGTCCTCGGCGCTCAGCGCGAAGGTGATCGGGACGACCTGGCTGACCTCGGCCCGGTCGTCCCCGTCCCGCTGCGCCACCAGCCGGCCCACCTGGATCACCAGCGCCTGCCGGATCACCCGCGCCGCGCAGGTCCGCTGCCGCTGTTGCTGCTGCTCGGTGAACGTGGCGTAGATGTCCACGTGCATCCCGGGGCGGACCTTCCCGGCGACCCCGGTCTCCGCGTCGATCATGATGGCGATCTCCCGCTGGCCGGGCTGCAGCGCCGGGGCGTCCACCACCATGCCCCGCTGGAGGTGCGCGCCCGCCTGCAGGTCGGTGGCGGCGACCTTGCCCTGCAGCTCGGACGGGTCGGAGATCATCGTGGCGGGCGCCCAGCGCCGCGGCACCTCCACCCGCTCCAGCGCGTGCGGCCCGAACGCCTCGTAGGCGGCCACCGGCTGTCTCAGCCGCAGCACCCCGGTCATCTCCCCGACCTCCGCCCGGACCGAGCCGACGTACCCGACGATGCTCATGAAGACCACGACGGCGCCGAGGCCGGCCAGGACCATCAGCAGCACTCCGCGACGCTGGCGGGGGTTCATGCGACTCCGTTTCTCACTCTGGACCTCGGTTCACGACAGCCCGGACCGTGTCAGGTGGGCCGCACCGCCGCGCGCCGTTCCGCGCCCTGTCCTCCGGCCGGGCCTGCCGGTCCTGCCGGTCCGGGCGGGACGCGGGGGGCGGGC
>DATADI010000375.1:0-12124 GCA_036258615.1 Thermomonospora sp.
GGGGGGGGCGGGCGCCTCGCAGGACCGGAGGATCAGCGGAGGTCGAAGCGGTCGAGGTTCATGACCTTGTCCCAGGCGGCGACGAAGTCCTTGACGAACTTCTCCTTGGCGTCGTCGCTGGCGTAGACCTCGGCCAGGGCGCGCAGCTCGGAGTTGGAGCCGAAGACGAGGTCGGCGCGGGTGCCGGTCCACCTGACCTGGCCGGAGGCGTCGCGGCCCTCGAAGGTGGTCGCGTCCTCGGAGGTCGCCTTCCACGTCGTGCCCAGGTCGAGCAGGTTGACGAAGAAGTCGTTGGTCAGGGAGCCGGGGGTGTCGGTGAAGACGCCCAGCGGCGACTGCCGGTGGTTCGCGCCCAGGACGCGGAGGCCGCCGACGAGGACCGTCATCTCGGGCGCGCTCAGGGTGAGCAGGTTCGCCTTGTCGAGGAGGAGGTACTCGGCGGGGAGCCGGTTGCCCTTGCCGTAGTAGTTGCGGAAGCCGTCGGCGGTCGGCTCCAGCGCGGCGAAGGACTCGACGTCGGTCTGCTCCTGGGACGCGTCCGCGCGGCCCGGGGTGAAGGGGACCTCGATGGCGTACCCGGCGGTCCGGGCGGCCTGCTCGACGGCGGCGCAGCCGCCGAGGACGATCAGGTCGGCCAGCGAGACCCGCTTGCCGCCGGTCTGGGCGCTGTTGAAGGACTCCTGGACGCCCTCCAGGGTGCGCAGCACCGTCTCCAGCTGGTCGGGGTCGTTGACCTCCCACCCGCGCTGCGGCTCCAGGCGGATGCGGGCGCCGTTGGCGCCGCCGCGCTTGTCGCTGCCGCGGAACGACGAGGCCGCCGCCCACGCGGTGGTGACCAGCTGGGAGACCGACAGGCCGGACGACAGGAGCTGCTGCTTGAGGGCGGCGATGTCGTCGGCGTCGATCAGCTCGTGCGTGACCGGCGGGATCGGGTCCTGCCACAGCAGCGTCTCGGAGGGGACCTCCGGGCCGAGGTAGCGGGCGACCGGGCCCATGTCACGGTGGGTCAGCTTGAACCAGGCGCGGGCGAAGGCGTCCGCGAACTCGTCCGGGTTCTCCAGGAAGCGCCGCGAGATCTGCTCGTAGATCGGGTCGTACCGGAGCGAGAGGTCGGTCGTCAGCATCGTCGGCGCGTGGGTCTTCGACGGGTCGTGCGCGTCGGGCACGGTGCCCGCCCCGGCGCCGTCCTTCGGCCGCCACTGGTGCGCCCCGGCGGGGCTCTTGAACAGCTCCCACTCGTAGGCGAACAGCGTCTCGAAGAAGCTGTTGTCCCACTTGACCGGGGTGGGCGTCCAGATGCCCTCCAGGCCGCTGGTGATGGTGTCGCCGCCCTTGCCGGTGCCGTAGCTGTTCTTCCAGCCCAGGCCCTGCTCCTCCAGCGAGGCGGCCTCGGGGTCGGGGCCGACGTTGTCGGCCGGGCCGGCGCCGTGGGTCTTGCCGAAGGTGTGGCCGCCCGCGATGAGGGCGACGGTCTCCTCGTCGTTCATCGCCATCCGGCGGAACGTCTCACGGATGTCGCGGGCCGCGGCGATCGGGTCCGGGTTGCCGTTCGGGCCCTCGGGGTTGACGTAGATGAGGCCCATCTGGACGGCGCCCAGCGGGTTCTCCAGCTCACGGTCGCCGGAGTAGCGCTCGTCGCCGAGCCAGGTGGTCTCCGGGCCCCAGTAGACGTCCTCCTCGGGCTCCCAGACGTCCTCACGGCCACCGGCGAAACCGAAGGTCTTGAAGCCCATGGTCTCCAGCGCGACGTTACCGGCGAGGATCATCAGGTCGGCCCACGAGAGCTTCTGGCCGTACTTCTTCTTGACCGGCCACAGCAGGCGGCGGGCCTTGTCGAGGTTGGCGTTGTCGGGCCAGCTGTTGAGGGGCGCGAACCGCTGCTGGCCGGCCCCGGCGCCGCCGCGGCCGTCGCTGATGCGGTACGTGCCCGCGCTGTGCCACGCCATCCGGATGATGAACGGGCCGTAGTGGCCGAAGTCGGCGGGCCACCAGTCCTGCGAGGTCGTCAGCACCTCGGCGATGTCCCGCTTCACGGCGGGCAGGTCCAGGCTCTGGAACGCCTCGGCGTAGTCGAACTCCTCGCCGAGCGGGTTGGCCACGGCGGGGTTCTTGGCGAGGATCTTCAGGTTGAGCCGTTCCGGCCACCACTGGCGGTTCCCGCCGCCCTGGGTCGGGTGCGGGGCGCGCCCGTGGGCGACCGGGCAGCCGCCGCCCTCCTCCTCCGTCTTGGGGTCGACGACGATCGCGTCGTGGTTCTCGGTCATGGGGAATCCTTCCGGACTGGGCGTAGCGCGATGCTCAGGAACTGCGGGCGGTGGAACAGTCGGGGCACAGGCCCCAGTAGATGACCTCGGCCTCGTCGATCGAGAAGCCGTGGTCGTCGGACGCGGTCAGGCAGGGCGCCTCGCCGACCGCGCAGTCGACGTCGGCGACGGCGCCGCACGACCGGCACACGACGTGGTGGTGGTTGTCCCCGACGCGCCCCTCGTACCGGGTCGGGCTGCCCGCCGGCTCGATGCGGCGGACCAGCCCGGCCGCGGTGAGGGCGTGCAGGGCCTCGTACACGGCCTGCAGGGACACATGACCGACGCGTTCGCGCACCCCGGAGGCGATGGCCTCGACGCCGAGGTGGTCACCCTGCCGGACGGTCTCCAGCAGCGCGACGCGGGCGGCGGTCACGCGGAGACCCGCTCCGCGCAGCTCCTCGGCCGGGGTCGGACTCTCGGATGCGGTCATGGCGCCGAACCTACCCTCATAAACACGAACAGTTCAAGAGAACGAACGACCCCAGTTTAACCCCAGGTCAGCGAGGCTCCTCCCCGTCCTCGGGGAGGAGCAGGCGCGCGGCCCCCACCGTCATGTAGCCGCCGGTCAGCGCCACGAGGGCCACCGCGGCGGGGCCCGGGAGATCACGCCGGGCCAGGTGGGCGGCGCCCTGGACGGTGTCGGTGACGTCGACCATCAGCGCCAGGCGCTGCCAGCGTCGGCGCTCCCCCGCCGGGGCGGTCAGGTAGCCGAGGCCGAGGGCCATCGCCCTGGCCCCGAAGATGCGGGTCATGTAGCGCAGCTCCGGTGTGGGGCGGACGCCGAGGGCGCGGGCGAGCGTGTC
Source organism: Thermomonospora sp. (assembly GCA_036258615.1). GTDB lineage: Bacteria > Actinomycetota > Actinomycetes > Streptosporangiales > Streptosporangiaceae > Thermomonospora. Next base: position 3,110 of record DATADI010000375.1, read on the forward strand.
GGGGGCCGCGAGCGATCCCGCGCCGAGCACGATGCGGCCGAGGGCGAGCCCGCGCAGCGCCGTCGCCAGTACGGGGTTCCTTGAAGCGGTGGTCATGACGGTGAGTGTTCCGGCGTGAGCGGTGGTGGACGATTACCCGTGAGGTCATGGACGCGCGGAGCCCCCTGCCTCACACCGTCACGAGGCAGGGGGCTCCGGATGGCCGCTCAGTCGCGAGGGGGAGTGGTGGGCCGGGTGTCGGTCCACCGGGTCTCGATGAACAGTTTGTAGCTCTCCACCGTGCCCGGCCGGTAGGCGGACTTGCTGCCCGCCCCCTTGACGGTCGTGGCCACGACGGCGAGCAGGGCGCCCGTGCGGGGGTCGAAGATGATGCGCTCCATCGAGGTCGAGCCCGTGGGCCCCCCGGTGCGGGTGCCCTCCAGCGCGACGCCCGGCCGTCCCATCGGGTCGGTGACTCGGCCGACCGCCCGTACGCCCGGGGTGTCGGCGAGCATCCGGATGAAGGCGGCCCACACCTTCGGCGGCAGCGGCACGCCATCGACCGCCAGCCCCATCTCCACGATCCGCTGCCCAGGGCCGATGGGAAGCCCGCGCTTCACCGGGCGCTTCCGGTCCGGGCGGGACAGCACCCTTTCCAGCTGCTTCGGATCGGTGGGCAGGTCCCGCAGTTCCCGAGCGGTCAGCTGCAGCCCGGTGCCCGGCAGGAGGAACTTCTCCGGGTTCTCGTCGCGGTCGCTGGGGTCCTCCTTCCACAGGGTCGGCCTCGTCCGGTACTGGTCGGGGAGGACGTCGGGAGCCTCGTGGTACGGGAACGTGCTCGGCGAACCGGCGCGCTTCCACAGTTCCGTGTCCCTGGGGGTCTGCGGCCGCGTGGGCAGCTCGCGGGTCCAGATCGCCGAGTCGTTGGCGCGGTCGCGTGCCCGCCACTCCCACGTCTCGTGGCACGGCTGGACGATGTAGTCGCCCGTCCTGGCCCGTACCGGTTCGGCGTGGCAGTGCTTGGTGTGCATCACCAGGAAGCGGCCGTCGGTCTGCCGCTCGGCCTGGACCGCCGCGGCCAGCACCATCCGCCTGGGCCCGTCGGCGCGGGACGAGCCTCCGGAGCCGGGCGCGCCACCGGACCCGAGGACGGCGATCGCGACGGCGGCGGCCGAGCCGACCGCCACCAGCCCGAGCCCGATGCCGAACGGCCGCCGCCCGCCCAGCCGCCGCCCGTCCCGCCGAGGCGCGGCTTGTGGGGGTGCTGCCGGGAGGGTGGCGGCCGAGTGCATGAGGGCGTCCAGCCCCTCTCTGCCTTCGGTGGTCACCCGTCGTGTCGGGCCGCCCTCGTCGAGCAGCGCGCCGATCATGGTCACCTCATCCATGGGACTCCTCCGCACGTGTGGGGTCGGTCCCGCCGAGGGCCTCCCGCAGTCTTCTCCTGGCCCGGTTCATCCGTGATCCGACCGTCCCGACGGGGATCTCCAGCGCCTGTGCGACCTCCTCGTACGGCAGGCCGCTGATCGCGACGAGCAGCAGCACGTCACGGTCGCCGTCCGAGAGCGCGGTCAGCGCGGCGGCCAGCTGCGGCCGGACGCCCTCCGCCGCCACCCTCGCGGCCACCCGCGCCTCATGCCCGTCGGCGCGCTGCTCGGCGGCACGCGGGTCGGCGGCGGCGCGGGCGAGCGCGGTGTAGCGGCGGCTCTCGGCGCGCCGGTGCCCGCCGACCAGGTTGGTGGCGATCCCGTACAGCCAGGGCCGTACGGCGCCGCGCGCCGGGTCGAAGCGGTCGCGCTTGCGGAACGCGGCGTAGAAGGTCTCGGCGGCGATGTCGTCGGCGACGTCACGGCCGAGGCGGGCGGCCACGTAGTGGTAGATCTCCGGGAAGTACCTGTCGTAGATCACGGCGAAGCGATCGGGGTCGTGCCGGGACCGCTCGATCACCGTGGCGTCGTCGGTCACGACGTCCGGTGGAGCTGTCATCCGTGGCTCCATCTCATGTCCGGCCCTTCAGAGGCGAATGGCGGTCACGACTGATCAGCCGGAGCCCCGGATCTTCTTCACGCCCCCGCGTACGGCCGGGGCTCAGGGGCGGTCCGGGGTGAGGTGGTCCTGGAGTTCGCGGTGGCGGAACTGGTAGGTGGCCCCGCTGACGCGCAGCAGGCGGGCCTCGCAGGCCCAGTCCAGGAACGTCCACAGCCGGAGCGGGAGCAGGCCGCGGGAGGCCGCGGTGACGAGGCCGATCACGGTACGGGACCAGGCGATGGCGCCGAAGGCCAGGCCGAAGGTCACGCCGCCGGCCAGGGCGCAGGCCAGCGCGGCGAGGACGCCCTGGTTCAGCAGGAAGACCAGGAAGGCGGCGACGCCTCCGGTGAGCCCGAACGCGACGCCGAGGGTCGGGTTGCGGTGCAGGGCCTCGCGGGGGTGGGCCAGTTCGGCGTCCTTGCTCCAGCCTCCCGAAGCGATCTTGAAGACGACTCCGAGGGCGAACGCCAGCGCGAAGGTGCCCGCGACCCCCGCGGCGAGGGCGGCGGGACCGGCGTCGGCGAGCCGCAGCGGGGGCAGCCCGGTGAGCGCCCCGCACAGCCCGAAGCCCACCAGCGTGACGGGCTCGGCGCGGACGGCCTCGGCAACGGTCATGCGTTCGGCCCCCCGGCGTCCGGCGGCGGTCAGCCCGATCACCGCCCCCAGGACCAGGCCCCCGGCCGCCCCGGCGGCGACCGCGAACCCGGCGTCGAAGACCTCGCCGCCGGTCAGCAGCAGCCCGGCCAGGCCGCCGAGCACGCCGACGGGGGTCCCGGTCAGCGCGCCGAGCAGCCCGCCGAGCAGGCGCCGGCGGCGGGGGACGTTGCTGCGCCCGCCGACGGCGGCGGGCCACGGCGACAGGGACAGGCCGGTGGCGATGCCCACCCAGCCGGTCATCAGCGCGAGGGTGAGGCCCTCCGCCGGGTCGAGGCCGTCGCCCAGGTCGCCGGGCCGGTCGACGTCCGAGCCCGCCCAGAACGCCACCATGGCGAGCACCGCCAGGACCGCGCAGACCAGGCAGTGCAGCACCCGCACGCGGTGCCGCCCGCCGATCGGCCACAGCAGGTGCGGGACGATGTCGATCGCCGTCAGGCCGGGCGGCCCGGCCGTGTGGGCGGCCTGCCATCGCAGGTGGGCGGCCAGGGTCACCAGCCAGGACCGCACCTGCTCGGGGTCGTACCGGGTGCCGTGGGCGGTGCGCGGGGTGAGCTGGGTGGCCGCCGGGACGTACAGGTCGAGCAGCCGCCGGGCGATCCGCGCCGCCGCCTCGTACGGCTCGCCGTCGGGGTCGGCGTGGAGGAGTTCGGCGGGGTCGGCGCCGGACTCCACGGCGGTCGCGGTCAGCAGCAGCCGCCAGGGGGTGGCGAGGGCGGCGTGGACGGCCTTGCCCGCCGGTCCCGCCAGCGCCGCGCGGATGGCGTCGCGGTGCGTCCGGCAGGGATGGCCGTCGGGCCACCGGGCACGCAGGAACGCACCGATCTGGTCCACGGTCAGGTCGTGGAGATGGATCCGGGCGGCGTCGTCGAGCCCGACCCTGGCGGCCGACAGCTGGGCGTGGCGGTCGGCGCGGCAGGTCACCACGACCGCGCCGGGCCGCCGTCCGGACAGGTCGCTGTACCGGTTCAGCTCGGCGAGCAGCGCGATGGCCCGGCGGGGCGGGCCCGTGGACGGCTCGGGGTCCAGTTCGTCGAGGCCGTCCACCACCGGCAGCACGCGGCGGTCCCGTACCAGCCGTGCCGCGTCACCGGCGGCGAGCCCGAAGTCCTGGACGAGCTGCCCGGCCAGCCACGATGCGAACGGGCTTCCCAGGGTCCAGCGGGCGGCGTTCACCCGGACCGGCACCATCGGCCGCCCGCCGGGCCGTTCCTCGGCGGCGACGAACGGTTCCAGCAGTTGCAGCACCAGTTCGATGGCGAGCACCGTCTTGCCCGCCCCGGACTCGCCCACGACCATCAGCCGCCGCGAGCCCAGGCCGGTGAAGAACCGGCCGATCGCGTGCAGGTCGTCCTTGACGCCGCCGGAGGTGGTGAACGAGACCGGCGCGATGCTGTAGCCGCCGAGGAGCCCCTTGCGCGCCCGGTCCTCCTCGCTGGCCACCCGCCGGGCGAGCAGTTCGACGGCCGGGTCCGGCGGGGGACGCTCGGCGACGACATCCACGACCGCCGGGGCCGGCAGCGGCGCCGGGGCGGGAGCGGCGGACTCGGCCAGCGCGGTCCTGGCCGCGCGCCAGCGTTCGACCTCGGCGGGGATCAGCTCGGCCGGGTGGTCGCAGTAGCGGAGACAGGCGGTCACGAACGCCCGGACGAACTCCCAGCGGGGCAGCTTGTCGGTCTGCCGAAGGACGTGCGAGGTCGTGCTCTTGGGCAGCGCGTCGACCGTGGCCCCGTCGGGCGTCATGGTCTGGCCGCCCAGGGCCCGGAGCCTGCTCAGCGGCGGATCGCCCGCCCACTGCCTCAGCCGGGCCAGCGCGCGGACGAAGTCCTCCGGCGTGCCCGCCTCGGTCGGATCGGGAGGGCCCCCGGTCATCGCGGCCCCGTCCGCACCAGCGCCCACGTGAACGTCGCCCGGCCGCGCCGGGGCCACCGGCCGTCCGTGCAGGTGCCCTCCAGCGTCTGGACATGACGTGACTTCATCAGGAAGTTGCGCGCCTCGTCGGACTCGACCAGTTCCCGGCCGACGGCGATGGGGACGAACCCGTGCCGGGGGATGTAGACCCACCGGCCCCGATCCCAGTCATAGGGGTCGAACCAGTGGTGGCGGACCGTCCCCGAGACCCGCACCTCGGGCCCGACCCGGCTCAGCACGAACGAGCCCTGCGAGCGCAGCAGGCTCATCCTGCTGACGTAGAACAACTCCGTGCCGATGAACGCGTTGATCCGCGCGTCCCAGTGGTCGCGTACCCAGGTCGAGGAGCCGTCCGGCAGATCCTTCGCCGCGCTGACCAGTTGACGTTCGAATCGGCGCTGGTTCTTGCGCTCCGCCTTCTTGATAACCCGGAACGAGCGCAGCCAGCCGAGCGACATCTCCCGGGTGGCCCCGGCGCCGTCCAGGAAGTGCTCCAGGAAATCCGCCGCGATCGGATGGATCTCCCGGCTGTCGTCGACGATCGAACGGAACAACGCGGCCAGTTCCGGAACGGGCCTGCCCGTCCGCCGCCGGAAACCTCGAAGGAACATCCCCGTTTTCGCCCGTCCGCAACGAGATCGGTGGTCACAGGCCGGTGTGCACGGTCACCAACATATCCGCCGGAACTCCTGGTTCGGGACGTGACGTTCCCACTCGGCACGGGTGAGGGAGCGGCCCGCGATGGCGCACGCCGTGGCGGCCGGATCGGCGGGCCGCGCGACGTTCCACAGCCGGGCCGTGCCGTCGTCGCTCACCGTCGCGATGGTCGATCCATTTGAGTTGTAGGCGATTTCGTTCACAGTTCGGGAGTGGCCGCTCAAATGGGTTCCGATTTGTCGGTAGGTCGGCAAGTCCCACAGCCGTACGGTCGTGTCGTAGGAGCCGGTGGCGAGGGTGGTGCCGTCGGGGCTGAACGCGATGGCGGTGATCGCGCCGGTGTGCCCGGTCAGCGCCGCGCCGAGCGGACGGCGGCCCGCCACGTCCCACAGCCGTACGGTGTCGTCGCCGGACGAGACGGCCAGGGTCCGGCCGTCGGGGCTGAACGCCAGGTCGTCGAAGACCCCGTTGGTGGCGACCGGCAGCGGGCTCCCGAGCTGGCGGCGGGCGGCCACGTCGAAGACCCGTACCGTGCGGTCGAACCCGGCGACGGCCAGCAGCCCGCCGTCCGGGCTCATCGCCATCGCCGAGATCACGTCGGTGTGGCCGGGGACGCGGATGCGGGGCCCGGTCTCGCGACCGCGCGCGACGTCCCAGAACAGGACGGCGTCGCCCTGCTGGACCGCGACCAGCCTGCCGTCGGCGCGGACCTCCGCGAGCCCGCCGCGTCCGCCCTCGGCACGGTACGACCCGAGCAGGCGGCCGTCCGTCGCCCAGACGTGAACGCCGTCGCCGCTCGTCGCCGTCAGCGTCCGCCCGCCGGGGCCGAACCTGATGCCATGGACACCCGACGAGCCGCCCCCGGGTTCCAGCGGGCGGCCGAGGGGCCGCCGGGTGGCCACGTCCCAGAGCCGGACCGTGTGCTCGTCGCCGCCGGTCCCGCCGGTGGCCAGGATCCGGCCGTCCGGGCTCAGCGCGACGGCGGACAGGCCGGGCGACGCGCCGCCGATCTGCCGGTGCGTCACCGGGTCCCCCAGCCGTACGACGCCGTCGTCACCGGCGGCGGCGAAGAGCCTGCCGTCAGGGCTGAACGCCACGCGGCGGACGGCGAAGTGGTTGTCGCCGAGCGCCGCGCCCACCTGCTGCTGCCCGCTGGTGTCCCACAGGCGGGTGCGGCCGTCGCCGCCCCCGGTGGCGAGCCTGGTGCCGTCCGGGCTGAACGCCACCGCGTGCAGGGCGCCCTCGCCTTCGGCGCGCATGGCGTCACCGGTCTGCCGGTGGGTGTCGACGTCCCACAGCCGGGCGGTTCCGTCATGGCTCGCGGTCGCCAGCGCCGACCCGTCCGGGCTGAACGCGACGTCGTCCACGTCGCCGGTGTGCCCGGAGAACGGCGCGCCGATCTGCTCGGACGTGGCGGTGTCGTAGAGCCGGGCGGTGTCGTCGGCGCTCGCGGCGGCCAGCCGCCTGCCGTCGGCGCTGAAGTCCACCGCGTTGACGGCGCTGGGTCCCCCCGGCCTGGGGTCGGTGCGGCCCATGGGGTCGCCGCGCGGACTGCGGGAGGCCACGTCCCACAGCCGGACGGTGCCCTTGAGGTCGGCGACGGCGAGCGTCCGGCCGTCCGGGCCGAACGCCATCGCGGTGACGACCTGCCCGTGGGTCAGGCGGGCTCCCAGCTCCCGGCGGGTCGCCACGTCCCAGAACCGGACCGTCCCGAGGCACGCCGTGGCCAGCACTCGGCCGTCGGGACTGAACGCCACCTTGACGCCTGAAGGAAAGCACTCGGCTCGCGGCGGAGTGAGCGGCGCGCCGAGCTGGCGGCGCGAGGCGGTGTCCCAGAGCCGTGCGGTCCCGTCCGTGCTGCCGGTGGCGATGACCTTGCCGTCGGGGCTGAACGCCAGGGCCCTGACGAACGACGAGTGCCCGGTGAGGGAACCCCGGCCGGTCCGGGCCGCCGCCGACAGCATCCGGTGCCGGGCCTCGGCGGTCGGCGCGATCCGCCACGCGGCCACGGCCAGCAGCGCGGAGGTGGCGGGGTCCCCGGCGACCTCGCTCTGCGCCGCGAGCTGACGCGACACGGCCAGGTTGCGCTGGCGGTCGGCGTCCCGGGCGGCCGAGACGGCGGCACCGGCGGCGGCCAGGGCGACCGCCGACAGCACCGCGAGACCGGCCATGACGAGACGGCGGCGGCGACCGGCCCGCCGCGCCGCCCGCACCGACGCCGCGACGAACCCCTCCACCGTGGGGCCGGGCGGCGGGAAGCTGTCGGGATCGCGCCTCCAGCGGGGCCGCACGTCGTCGACCGCCAGCAACCGCGCGCCCCGGTAGAGGAACGCGGGGTCGCGGTGGTTCTCCGCCCACTCCGCCGCGTCCTCCACGAGCCGGTCGTACACCGCCTGCGCGGTCAGGTCGGGTTCCAGCCACTGCCGGAGGGCGGGCCAGGCCGACAGCAGCGCGTCGTGGGCGATCTCGACGGTGTCCTCGTGCAGGGTGACCAGCCGCCGGTCGGCGAACGCCGACAGCAGCGCGTCCACCCGGCCGCGCCGCTCGGGCGAGTCGGCGGACGCGGCGGCGTAGAGGTCCCGCAGCGTCGCCGGGCGCCGCACCGCCCGCCCGCCCGGGGTGATCAGGGTCATCCGGCGCATCAGCCGGAGCGCGGTCCTGCGGTCCTCCGCGGGGAGCCGCTGGAGCACCTCGTCGGCCGTGCGCCGCACGGAGTCACGGACGCGGCCCGACTCCTCGTAGCCGCGCACCGTCAGCCGCCCGTCCTCCCGCCGGTCCCAGGTGTTGCGCAGCGCCTGGGAGAGCAGCGGCAGGTCCCCGGCCTCGTACGGCTCCCCGGCGGGGCGGCCCGCCCGCAGCTCCGCCAGGACGGTCTCGACGAGGCCGGGCTCGATCTCCAGGCCCGCCGCGGCGGCGGGGCCGGTGATGGCCAGCCGCAGGTCCGGTTCCGTCATCGGCTCGACGATGACCTGGCCGTCCTGGATGGCCTCGGCGAACTGGGGGTAGGCGGCGCACCGGTCCCAGTAGTCCGCGCGCAGCCCGACGACGACCCCGGCGGCCGTGGGCCCCTCGGCCAGGGCGTGCAGGGTCCGCACGAACGCCTGGCGCTCGTGCTCGTCGGTGACCAGGGTGAACAGTTCCTCGAACTGGTCGACCACCAGGACGAGGCGGCCGTCCGGCGGATCCTCCGGCAGGGCGCGCAGTCGTTCCCGCGCCGTCGCGGCGGTCCCGCCGTACGTCCGCGCCCAGGCTTCGGCCAGGGCCCGGAACGGGTCGGAGGTCGGTGTGATGAGCAGGCGGGGCCAGTGCTCCGAACCGGGGACCGGCAGCATTCCCCTCGCCAGCCCCGGAATCAGCCCCGCGCGCAACAACGAGGACTTGCCGACACCGGAGGCGCCCGAGACCAGAAGAAGGGAACCGCCGTCTTTCAGCCGTGCGCCGAGACGTTCCAGAAGGGCGCTCGTCGCCCGCGCCCGCCCGAAGAACAGGTCGGTTCTGTCGGCCTCGAACGGCGCCAATCCCTGGTAGGGGCAGACATCGTCGTCATCGCCGGACGGCCGGAGCCCGGTCGGCACCTGTGCGCGTTCTCCCGCCTCGCCCATGACCCTCATTGTGACCAGGTGCGTGCAAGCCGTTCAATCGCGTTCAAGCGGTACGAACCGGCGGGCGCCCGCACCCGCCCCGGCTCGTCCGATTCCGTCCCCTTTCGTCCGACGGGTTGTCCGAACAGGGTGGACGCGCCTTCGATGGACACGCGGGTCTCGCCGGCGGGGGCCGGCGGACGGGCGG
>DATADI010000376.1:0-6081 GCA_036258615.1 Thermomonospora sp.
GGGGGGGGCCCGCCTGACCCGGGAACGCGCGCCGGGGCGGGGACGTGGGTGCTCTGGGCGCCGGTTTCGCGTTCTGATTGACGACATGGTCCAGCGGCAGAAGAGTGTTAGGTTCCGCTTCCCGAGGAGTACCCGATGCCCCTGCCCCAGATCCCGCTCGACGACCCGCGCGTCCTGGCCCTGGCCAAGGCCCGCCAGCAACTCGCCCATGAGTGCACGCATCTGGACCGGTGGGAGGAGTTGACCGACGAGGATCGCGAGGCCGCCCTGCCCGCCGCCCGCGCCTACCTGGAGGCGGCGATCAACGCCGGGCTCGTCCCCGCAGCCGAGGTCGGAGGTTCAGAGATCACCCAGAGCAGACGCACCTAGACGCGGGTCGGAGTTCCGGCCGCCGGCGCAGCGCGGACGTCTCCGGAGCTGGGGAGCAGATCACACCGTGGACCATCGGGGCGAGCAGGGCGATGGAACGGGTGGCGCTGCCCCGGGCGAGGTCGCCACCTTCCGCGCGACGCCCGACGGTGAGACTCTCGGCCTATGGTGCAGATGAGCGAAGTCCAGAGAATCCGGGAGGCGTGGGAGAAGGCGGGGCGACCGCACTGCGAGCATCGCCGAACGGCCACGGAGTTCTACCTCGGGAGCCGGACGGGGGACCGCGCGTGTCTCGACTGCGGAGAGTCCCCGGTGGACCGGCCCAGGCCGGGACAGATGAGAGATGAGGCGTCAGACCGGTAAACAGCGTCCCCGGTGGCTGACCGTCACCCGGGGCCGGTCACAGACCGAGGAACGTCCCACCGTTGCGCCGCAGGGGATGGCCGAGCGGCCAGTTCCGCTGGGGCGTGACATTGCGCGTCTGCATCCCCAGCACGTCCACATCCGCCGCCGTCAGGCGGCGCCGGGCGTGGTCGGCGTACTCACGGTCGGCCAGATCGAACCGCAGGGACACCACGTGGTCCTCCGGCAGGCCAACGGCCGCACCGTCGGCCCCGGGCACGATGGAGATCATCTCCCGGGTCAGGCCGACCCAACGCAGGGCCTGCACGGCGGCATCCTGGTCGCCCGTCCGGATCTGCACGGTCATCGTCCACACACGCCCAGCAGATCACACCGTGGACCATCGGGCCAGCAGGGCCATGGAACTGGTGGCGCCAGGGGCCGGTCCCCGGGCCACCCCGGCCCCGGCCGGGTCAGGCCCGATCGGCGCGGGCCGGGCGCGGGGACTAGGCATGACCACTCGAAGCAGGGAGCCGGGGCGGTCTGCGGGCTGATCCGGGTCTTCCTGGTGTCCTGATGGGACGTTCGGGAGTTTGCCGGGTGGCAGGGTAGATCATCTGGCAGGCATGAGGGCGTCTTCGCGTGCTGCCCAGGCTCGCCGCCGGGCCCGTACCCCCGACCGCCGGTTCACTGCTCGGCAGTTGGAGGGTTACAGGTTGCGCCGCCATGTGAACGTGATCGGTGACGTCGGGTGGGACGTGGTGGTGGCCGGGCAGGTGCTCGGCAGGGTCTATCCGGTCAACGTCCCGCCCGGTGCGCCGATACCGCCCGATGCCCGGTGGACGGTGGTGCTGCCGCCGGATCTCGTCTGGCCGATCCACGACATCGGCCGCGCGGCCACCTCGAAGGAGCAGGCCGTCGGCGACCTGTTTCGCACGCTGCGCCTTGAGCCCCGGGAGTGGGACACGGCCGGCACACCGATCTGGGCTCGTTGGTGACGGCTTCGGGCTGGCGGCACGGCCTGATCGGCGGCCTGGTGTTGGTCTAACGCCCGTTGCGGCGGGTAGGGGGTCGCTATGGCGACGCCGCGCTGCTGGTGGCACCAGTGCGGAAGGCCGGTGCCGGTCCTGGCCCGCCGGGGGCAGCGGTACTGCTCGGCGGCGTGCCGGGCCGCGCACTGGCGCTGGGCCCACGTGCTGGTGCCCCGGGCCGTGACCGAGGCCAAGGCCCTGCTGACCGGCACCGACCCGCGCTGCCCGGTGTGCGGCGGGCTGGTCCGCACCGCGCGCCGCCGCGCCGACGCGGTGTACTGCTCGGCGGCCTGCCGCACCCGGGCCTGGCGCTCCCGCCGTGACGGCTCGGCGAACGCGGTGACGACTGGCCGTACGCGTATACGGCTGTGACGTGCAGGAACGCCGTAACGTAGGTGGCGAAGAGCATCCTCGGCGGGCACGGTGAGCGGTGGCGAACCGCCTGCGGCCACCACGATCGCCCGCTACGCCGACACTCCTTGGATGTGGCGGCCTGGCCGGGCGGGCTGGTGTTACGCTGCGGGGCGCTGGCCACACGGTGGCCCCGCTGCCGCGTCACTGTTCCCGGCGGATCCCGGTGACGCGCTCCTGGCAGCCGAAGGAGCCCCGCTCCCCGTGAATCCCTGTTCGTGCATGGACGTGTCTGTGCGCGCGGGTGCCGGGAGCTGCGCGCCAGAGGAGCGAGGACATGCCGAACACCCGTCGTAAGCGTGCGATCCGCGCCCAGATGCAGGTCACCGGCCTGGGCTATCAGGCGACCGCCCGGCTGATGGATCGACCCGCAGGCCCTCCGGTGCTGGTGTTCTGCAACGCCGTCGTGGGCGGAGTCGGCGTCACGACGACCGTCGCGCACCTGGCCGGGGCGATGGCGCAGCACGGCCGCCGGGTCGCCGCCGTAGACGCCGGAATCGACGCCGACCTCACCGGGGTGACGGCGCGGGCCCTTGCGTGGCCGTACGGGCAGGTGCAGCGAAGCGAGGACGGTGTCTGGGAGCTTCCCGGCGGCGGCAGCGTCCACGTCGTGCCCAGCGACCAGCACACCGGTCACCGGCGTCAGCGGGGGTTGGTCGCGCAGGTCCAGGCCGCTGGGGAGGGCGCTGACATCGTGCTGGTCGACTCCGGCCGTCAGGTCGACCCCGCGCTGCTGGCCACGGCGGACCGCGTCCTGATCGTCGCGCGGCTGCCGCAGATCCCTCGCACCATCACGCCCCGCACCGACGCGGGCCGCCTGATCGAGGCGCTCGACGAGCAGTACGAGCTGCACCAGGAGGAGATGGCCGACGGTCAGTGGCCCGACGAGGACGTGGCGGATCAGGACCGCAAGGGGCGGCTGGACGAGCGCGAGCAGCAGAGCCGCCGCCGCTTCCTGGAGGGCCCCGGCACCGCCGTGACGGCCGCGTTCACCGACCGGGTACCGGCCGACCAGTTGCAGGCGCTGCTGGAGTACTGGGCGACCAGCACGCCGTGGGACACCCCCGCGCCGCCGGTGCCGCTGGCCGAGCCGACGCGGCCCACCGACCCCCATGAGGTGGCGGGGGTGTTCCCGGCCGTCGGGGTGGTCCCGTTCCCCATCCACCCACGGCGGGTGGAAGTGCTGTTCACGATGGGGCGGAATTTCACGCCCGAACACCGCACACTGATTCAGTCCGCGATGCCGTGCGCCATGGTGCCGCACGTGATCCCGCAGCGGGCCGCGCTGGCGGGTCACAGGGGCAAGGTGGAGCGGTGGCGTGAGGAGCTGACCGAGGTCACCCAAGCCGCCGAGTACCTGCTCACAGGCCCCGGCGCAGAGCGGTGACCGCATGCGGCCATAGCGGGACCCCCGAAACCAATGCAGGCTATCTAGATAGCCTGATAGGAAGGGCGCATGAGTGCACCTGCAACGGCCGCGCTGATCGCCTCCGACCTGGCGACCGTCATCCTCCACGGGACGCTGCGGCCCGGGGAACAGGCCCCTTCGCAGAGCCGCCTGATGAGTCTGTACGACGTCGCGATGGGCACGGCGGCGGCGGCGCTGGCCAAGGTCCGGGCCGGGGGCCTAATCGAGTCCGCCCCGGGCCGCCGCTCCACCGTGCTGCCCCGTGACCGGTGGGATGCCGACCTGCTGGCCCTGTACAAGGCCGCCGAGCTGTGCCGCCGGGAGGCCGCGATCTCCTACGGATCCAGCGCGCCCGGCATCGTCCTGGACCGCGTGGACCGCACGGTGGTGCGTGCCCTGGGTGAGCAGATGTTCGTGGCCGCCCTCCGGATCGTCGGCCACGGCCGGCAGGCCGGCGACGGCCGCCTGGTCGAGGCGGCGCGGGCGCTGCTGCGCGACGGAGGACGCCGCCCCGCCCAGCAGCCGGGCATCGCCTTGTCCCCGCGCTGGCCGGGCGAGGACGGGGACGCCATCCGGCGCCTGTTCCCCGAGCGCACCTTCCACGCCGAGTTGGGCCTCGACCGGGAGGGCTGATGGCGAAAGCCCGTGAGCAGGAGGCCCGGCGGCTGTGGGAGGCGCTCAACGAGCGCCAACAGACCTACCTGACCGTCATCTACAACGCCGACCAAGCCGCCGAAGCCGACAACCGGGGAGCGTGGACCGCCGGCGCGAGGTCGCTTCCGGCCTCCGAATGGCGCTGGATCCCGTACGGGCCGGTCGGCAACGCCGACGGCGCAACCGGATACCTCCAGGACCGGCTGACGTGGCGGGGCGTACGGGACCAGGGCGCCGGCGCGACCCTCAAGACGCTGGAGGAGCGGGGCCTCATCGCGACCCGCAGCCACGAGGGCCTGCTCGTCGACTACCACCTAGAGGTCCGGCTCACCGACCTCGGGCGGCGGGTGTGCCGCGCGGGCGGCGTCGACCCCGCCCGCGCCCGGTCCCGCAAACGCGGCATGCTGTCGGAGGGGCTGTGGCGCATGCTGGTCGAGGTATGGGAGGCCGACGGCAACGACGACGGCGGGCACCCGGTGTGGATGCACAGCGGGGCGTGGGAGCGGCTCACCAGCCGCACGCCGCCGCTCGTGTCCCTCAACCCCGCACCCCCTCACGCCCGGCACCGGGCGACCTACCGGGCGACCCTGACCGAGGACGGACGCCAGCACTACCGCGATCGGTGGGCCGACTACGCCCGCGCCTACCCGGCAGTCGACGCCCCCCACCCCGACGGAGACACGATCTGGCCCGCCGAGGCCGACGAGGCACTCAGCGACCTGGGCAGCCGTGGCAGATGGCTGGGACAAGAGCTGATCGCAGCCGCCGCCGCCCGGGAGCAACTCGCGACGCTCGCCGAGACCGTCGACGACATCGACCTGCCCCAGGCCGTCCCGACCACGGACCTGCCGGAGGGGCTGCGGAGCCTGGTGCGCACCCGTGACCGTGCCGCCGCATCGTGCCTGCGGGCCATCGGCCGGGCCACGGACCGCTACCGGGCGGCGATCCAGCGGGAGACCGACAAGTACCGGCAGGTGCTGGAGGAGCACCGGGCCTCCCTCGAAGAGCCGTACCGGACCGCCTGCATCCACTACGCCCTAGCCGCCGTCGCGGTCGTCCAGGCCGTAGCCGACGGCCGCGACCCCGTCACAGCCCTCGCCCAGGTCGACCCCACGACGGTCACAGTGTGGCCGTGGGTGCCCGACCGCCCGACGACCGGTCTCCCCGAAGTCGACGCCGCCCTGGCCACCGCCCACCGCCAAGCCGGAGGTGGCCAGCCAAAGCCCCGACGGTCCCGCCGACGGGCGCCGGAGCCCACCTCCCCCTCCCTGCTCCTGGAAGGGCAGAAGCTCCTCGACTACGGCGGCGCCCTCGAGAAATTCGTCCAGGACGGTCAGCTCGCCCGGCTGATGCTGCGCAACTCTGCGCTCAGCCCATAGGCGATGGACGGCGTTCGAGCCGTGAGCGATAAGGAGCCGATGTATACCATGCTGGAGTGCGTAGCCACCCATCTGGATGTGTTCGGGAGCAGCAATGCCTAAGCGAATTCAGAGCAGGCGCACACACCGATTGCGGATGCCCGAGGGTGCAGTTTATGTCGGACCCGGGACCCGATACGGCAATCCATGGTCGGGTGCCGGAGCGGACGAGAAGTTCGCCGATCGGATGGCCCTCCGCTCCGCGGGAGACCCGGCGGCCGGGTTGAGTGGCTACCCAAGCGACGAGGAGATTCGAGTCGAGTTGGCCGGGAAGGACCTGGCGTGCTCATGCCCGCTACCTCAACAGGGGCAAGCGGATCGCTGCCACGCGAGCGTCCTGCTCGCGATAGCCAACCGGAATGGGGAAAACGATGCCTGACTTCGCGGCTGATCGCCTGCCAGCCCGCGGCGATCGAGTGTGAGCTATCTTCGGGCGAGCCGCAACCGC
>DATADI010000377.1:0-17306 GCA_036258615.1 Thermomonospora sp.
CCGGCGAGGTGGCCTCGGCGGCCTCGGCCAGGCACCGGCGGGCGGCCTGGAGCTGGCCGCGGGCGGTGTGGCCGGTCCGCGGGGCGGGGACGCCACGGGGACGGGGCGCCGCCGGGCGTGCGGGCGCAGGGTGAACGTCGGGGTGGACATCGGCGTGGACCCTGCGTCGTGCGGTCGTCGATCCGGACATTCGCCTGTCTCCTTCCGGCTGCGGGCCGGCCGGACGGAGAGCTTCCCCTCACTCCGCCCGGCCGTTCACGCCCCGCCGGGAACTCGCGCCGCCCCCGGCGAGGCGTGTGCCCCTCGGCGCGGGCCGCGAGCCCCGCGCCACATCGAACACAAGTTCGACGTACCTTCAGTAAACCGCCCGTGCGGCGATTCGTCAATACGTTCGAACGCGCGCCGCGACCCGCCCGTCCACACCGGATCGACGCAGGTCATCGGCACGTCACCAGGAGAACAGACGGGTCTGACAAAAAGCCGTCAGGAGCCGGGACGCTCGGCGGAGGTCACGTGGGGCGACGGAGGTGCACCGGAACGTTCGTGCCCACGAGGTCCGGGAAGTCCTCCGCCACGTTCATCGGAAGCCGGACGCACCCGTGCGAGGCCGGGTACCGGGGCACGTCCAGGGCCCCGTGGAAGGCGATGCCCCCGTTGAAGTAGACCGGGTTGTACAGCCGGCCCAGCGGGGACACCTCCCACCCGGACGCGCGCCGCCCCGTGCGGAAGTCGCCGGTGGAGGTGACCGCGTACCGGCAGCGTGACCCGCTCGGGCCGGGGTCGCGGGAGCAGAACAACTCGCCCGACCCGGAGGAGATGTGGCTGATCAGCACCGGACGCCCGGCCTTGTACACCACGAGGTACTGCCGCCGCAGGTCCACGTCCACCCGGTCGGGCTCGCGCCGGGCGCTCACCGGCCGGGGCGGCTTCGGCCGGTCCAGGGCCGCCCAGACCTCGCGGCCGACAGTCCCGCCGACCTTGAGGCGGTGGACCTTCTGGAAGGCCCAGACGGCCATCTGGGTGGTCATGCCGTACCTGCCGTCGGCGCGTCCCGGGGCGTACCCGAGCTGGGTGAGCCGCCGCTGCAGCGTCCTGACGTGCTCGCCCCTGGCCCCGGGCTTCAGCTTGGGCCGGGAGGTCGGAGTCGGGCTGGGAGCGGCGGCGGGGGGACGCGTGGCGGCGGGCCGGTCCTCCCCCGCCGCGGTGGTCGTCGTTCCGGAGTCGGAGCATCCGGAGGCGCCCAGGGCGCCGCCGACCGCCAGGACCGCGACGAGTCGTGCCGAAGTTCCCATGTGCGCCATGTACGACCTCCCACCGGCAGGGTTCCCTTTGGGACGTGTGATCGATCCGCCGGGTTCGCCGCCCTACGGAGACTTTAAGGTGCTTGGCATGCATTCCAACGCCGAACGGGTCGCCGCCGTCCTGCGCGAGGCGAAGGCGGCGGGCGAGGTCGTGGAGCTGCCGGAGGCGGCGCGGACCGCCGAGGAGGCCGCCCGGCAGCTCGGGTGCCCGGTGGGCGCGATCGTCAAGAGCCTGGTGTTCGCCGCCGACGGGGAGCCGCTGCTGGTGCTCGCCAGCGGCGCCCACCAGGTGGACACCGCCCGGCTGGCCGGCCTCGCCGGAGCCCAGAAGGTACGGCGGGCGGCCCCCGAGCTGGTCCGCGAGGCCACCGGCCAGCCGATCGGCGGGGTCGCGCCGGTCGGGCACCCCGCGCCGCTGCGCACGCTGGTGGACACCTGGCTGGAGCGGCACGAGGTGGTGTGGGCCGCCGCGGGCCATCCGCACACGGTCTTCCCGACCTCCTACGGCGAGCTGCTGCGCCTGACCGGCGGCACGCCCGCCGACGTCGGGGCCTGAGAGCTGGGACAATCGGCGGCATGGAGATCTGGCACAACCCACGCTGCTCCAAGAGCCGCGCCGCCAAGGCCGCGCTGGACGAGGCGGGCCGGGCGTACACCGAGCGCCGTTACCTGGACGACCCGCCGACGGCGGCCGAGCTGGACGAGGTGCTCACCAGGCTGGGCGCCGAGCCGTGGGACATCGCCCGGCTGAACGAGCCGGTCGCCAGGGAGCTGGGCCTGAAGGACCTGGAGCGCGACCGGGCCCGCTGGATCGAGATCCTGGCCGCCCACCCGGTGCTCATCCAGCGGCCCATCATCCTGACCGACGGGGGCCGCGCGGTCGTCGCCCGTGACGAGACCACCTTGGGCGACGCCCTCGACAGCGCCTGAGCCGGATGTGATCCTGGGGGCCAACGTGCACCGTACGTCAGCACCGGAGCGGCGATGAGCAGCAGCATGCGCACCGGCCCGGCCGCGGCCGACCCGCAGTTCCGCGGCATCGACCCGGCCGCGCTGGGGCACCTGCTCAAGCAGATGAGCGCCGCCGACCGGGCGATCCAGGCGTGGCTGGCGGCCCATCCCCCGCCGCCGGGGGTGTCGGCGGCCGGGCACCGGCGGGCCCAGGAGGTCTCGGTCTGGGTGACCGAGCAGCTGAGCATGCTGACCCGCCGTTACAACTTCGCGATCACCCATCCCGACCCCGGCGGCGGCGTACGGCCCGGTCCGGGCGCGCCGCCCCTGCCCTCGACCCCGCCGTCCGGTGGGCACGGTGGGCCCGGCGGCCCGCGGTGGAGCCCGCCCCGTCCCTCGCCTCCGCCCCGGCAGCCCAGGGGCCTCACCCCCAAGGGCGCGGGCCCCGACACCGGCGTCTTCACCACCCGCCGGGACGCGCAGCGGGCCGCCCGCCTGGACGCCCAGGTCGTCAGGCGGAACCTGGACGCGGGGCGGGAGCTACCCGACGACGTCTGGCGCCGACTGGCTGCCAACGCCCACGACCCGGACTACACCGAGGAGCTGTACGACCGGCTGGGGCCCGCCGGGGTCGCCGACCTCATCGCGGCCGCCGCCGGGAACGCGGACCGGCTCGGGGCGCTGGCCGACTCGCTGGGCACCGCGAGCTTCCACCTGGGCATGAACGCCGCCTGGATCAGGGCGGTGCTGGCCGAGGCCGACCGCGACGGGACCCGCGACGTGGTCCTGCGGGTGCTGCTGGACGCCGACATGAGCCCCCGCACCGACGGCGCCCTGGCGCGGCTGGGCCTGCTGCCGGGCGCCGCGCCCGCGCCGCCCCGGGCGAGCTGACCAGGACGGGAGGACCGCCGTGACCGCACCGCCCCCGGGCAGCCTCCAGCCGCCGATCGACCCCGGCACCGCGCGGCAGCTCCCGCCGAACGAGGTCCCCAACCCCGAGTACGAGCGGCTGTACCACGCCTACCGGGACGCCTACGGCAGCATCGACCAGCTCCGCCGGGCGCTGGACCCGCCGATCCGCACCCTGGAGGGCACCGACGCGTGGATCGGCCCGGAGGCGCGGGCGTGGGGCGGCCAGCTGGAGGACAACCGGCGGGCGCTGCACCAGGCGGCCGAGCGGATCCTCGCGGACCTGCACGCGGTGCTCGTGGCGACCCCCCGGACGATCTCGCGGGTCTAGTCTGTCCGGGTGGACGACCATGAGCCGCCCCGGCTGCGCGAGATCGACGACCGGGTCTTCCTGCGGCGACTCGGCGCGCTGCTCGACGTCTACGCGGCGGCGATGCGCCCGCCCGCCGAGCAGCTGCCCGGCCGGTACGCGATCATGGAACGGCACGCCGCGTACCCGGGGTTCCGGGCGTTCGTGGCCGAGTCGCGCCGCCGTCCGTTCCTGCGCAACGGCACGATCCACGGGTTCGCGTACGGCTTCCACGGCGCGCCGGGCCAGTGGTGGCACGACGTCGTCCACCAGGCGCTGGCGGAGACGGGCGCGGCCGAGGAGTGGCTGGCGGACTCCTTCGAGGTCGCCGAGCTGCACGTGGACCCGGCGTACCAGGGGCGGGGCATCGGGCGGAGCCTGCTGTCGGCGCTGTGCGCGGGGCGGCCCGAGCGCACGGTGGTGCTATCCACGCTGGACCGCCGCCCGGACACGCCCGCGCGGCGGCTGTACCGCTCGGTGGGGATGGTGGACCTGCTGACCGACTTCGACTTCCCCGGCGGCGGCCCGCCCTACGCGGTCATGGGCGGGCGGCTGCCGCTGCGGGCCCCGTCACGCCGTCAGTGACGCCGGGCGCGGGCCGGTGTTCAGCAGGCCGTACACCTCGCGGGTCGCGGTGGACTTGTTGAAGGTGATGAAGTGGATGCCCGGCGCGTCCTGGTCGAGCAGCTCCTGGCACAGCTCGGCGGCGTGCTCGACGCCCAGCCGCCGCACCGCCTCCGGGTCGTCGGCGACCGCCTCGAAGCGGGCCGCGACCTCCGGGGGGAACGGCGCGCCGGACAGCTGCTCGGACCGTTCGATGGTGCTGAGCTGGGTCACCGGCATGATGCCCGGGATGATCGGGATGTCGCAGCCGTGCGCGGCGACCCGGTCGCGCAGCCGGAAGTAGTCCTCGGCGCGGAAGAACATCTGCGTGATGGCGTAGTCGGCCCCGGCCCGGCACTTGGCCACGAAGTGGCGGGTGTCGCTGTCGATGTCGGGCGAACGCGGGTGTTTGTAGGGGAACGCGGCCACCCCGACGCAGAAGTCCCCGTACGAGCGGATCATGCGGACCAGCTCGCTGGCGTACTCGATGCCGTCGGGGTGCTTGACCCACTCCCCCATCGGGTCGCCGGGCGGGTCGCCGCGCACCGCGAGGATGTTGCGGACGTTCACGGAGGCGAACCGGCCGATGAGGTGCCGCAGCTCGGCGGTGGAGTGGTTGACCGCCGTGAAGTGCGCCACCGGGGTGAGGGTGGTGTCGGTGGCGATCCGCTCGACGATGTCGACGGTCTTGTCCCGGGTGCCGCCGCCCGCGCCGTACGTCACGGACACGAACGTGGGGCGCAGCGCCTCCAGCTGCCGGATGGTCCGCCACAGGCTCCGCACGCCCTTGTCGGTCTTGGGCGGGAAGAACTCGAAGGAGAACGACTTCTCCCCGGAGGCGAGCAGCTCACGGATCGTGGGATCGCGGTCTGGCAGCACAGGACGCATTCACCCAAGGGTAGTGGCAACCGGTCATCGCGTCTCGGGCCCGTCCCGCACGATCAGGCCGAGCAGGAGGCCGCCTGCGGTCAGCAGGAGCGCGCAGCGCAGCGGCGTGACGGGAAGCGCGACGAGCGTCGCCGTCCGCCCGGCGAGCGCCCCGCCGAACCCGACGGCCGACAACCCCAGGATCCCGACCAGGCACAGCACCATCCCTGTGACGTTGCGCACGGTGCCGTACGCGCGGGGCGCGAGACGGCGCGGCCGGTCCGCCCGCCGGAACACCGCGACCAGGGCGGCGGTCACGACGGCGAGGAGCCCGATCCAGACCGGCCGCAGCAGCCACCAGGCGGCGCCGCCCACCGGCGGCTGGGCCCAGCCGAGCGCGATCTGCGCGGCGCACACCAGGAACAGCGCCGTCAGGTGCCACAGGAACGCGGTCATCGCGATCCCGTTGGCGGCGATCACCGCGACCCACACCCGCGGGCGGTGCAGCAGCCGCGTGACCGGCCCGCGCAGCAGCATCGCCAGCCCCACCAGCCACAGTCCGTGCGCGAACAGCGCCAGGGTGGGCGGGGACATGTTGGAGATCTCCGCGCCGGGCATCCCGACCATCGACAGCGGGTAGGGACCGAGGGCGATCAGCGCGAGCATCGCCGTGAGCCCTCCGGCGGCCAGGGCCCCGGCCGGGCGGCGGCCCAGCCCGCCGTCGGCGTGGAAGAACCCGAGCTGGTGCACCGCCAGCCAGACCAGCAGCAGGTTGAGGGAGGCGACGGCATCGACGCCGTACCGGAACCTGAGCACGTCCACCGCCACGACGCCCGCGCCCAGCACCACGGGCACGGCCGCCCCGTGGGAGCGGTGCAGCCGCCACATCAGCGGGGCGAACGCCACCACGCCCAGGTAGACCCCGACGAACCACAGCGGCTGGGCGACCACCCGCGTGGCCAGCCGCAGCACGCCGGTGTCGCGGCCGGCGACTTCGATCACCAGGGCCGCCGCGAGCCACACGCCCGCGAACACGGCCGTGGGGATCAGCAGCCGCGCCGCCCGCGCCCGGACGAACTCCCCGTACGAGGGGTCGCGCCGCAACGCGGTGGCGTGGGAGAACCCGCCGACGGCGAAGAACAGCGGCATCACCTGGAACAGCCAGGTCAGCGGCTGCAGCGACGGCATGATCGCCAGCGCGTTGCCCGCCCGGGCCGGCCCGCCGGACCCGTCGGGCACCACGGCCATCAGCCAGTGCCCGGCCACCACCGCCGCCAGCGAGAACACCCGCAGGAAGTCGACGTACCGGTCACGGTCCCCCGGGGTCCGCGCCGCGAGGTCGGCGGCCCGGAGGATCTTCGCGTTCCGGACTCGTCCGCCCGGTTCGGTCTTCACGCCCATAATGAGCATGATCGGGCGGGCCGGGACGCCCGGTCATGGGCGTGGGTACTCACCCCGGCCTGGGTACTGGTACCTGTTTCCTGCTCACTAAGGTGATCGTCATGTCCGCTGGCCGTGTTCGCAAGGAGATCGACGAGGCGCTGCTGGCCTTCGTCGACCGGCAACGCCCCGGGATGCTGGCGATCAGCGACGACCTCGCGCCGTTGCTGACCGCGCTGGACGCGCTGCTGGCCGGGGGCAAGCGGCTGCGCCCGGCGTTCTGCTACTGGGGCTGGCGGGCCGCCGGCGGGGAGGACATCGAGGCCGCGCGGGGCATCGCCGTGGCCGCCGCCTCGCTGGAGCTGCTGCAGGCCAGCGCGCTGATCCACGACGACGTGATGGACGCCAGCGACACCCGCCGGGGCCAGCCGTCGGTGCACCGCCGGTTCGAGGCCGTGCACCGCGAGCAGGGCTGGCGGGGGGCGGCGGCGCCGTTCGGTGAGGGCGCGGCGATCCTGCTGGGCGATCTGTGCCTGGCCTGGTCGGCGGAGATGTTCCACGCCAGCGGGCTCGGCGACGAGCCGCTGCGCCGGGGCCGCGAGGTGTTCGACCTGATGCGCACCGAGGTGATCTGCGGCCAGTACCTCGACATGCTGGAGGGCGCGCGGGGCGCCGGGACGGTCGAGTCGGCGCTGAACGTGGTGGAGTTCAAGAGCGCCAAGTACACCATCGAGCGGCCCCTGCACCTGGGCGCGGAGCTGGCGGGGGCGTCCCCGGAGGTGGTGACCGCGCTGCGGGCGTACGGGCGTCCGCTGGGCATCGCGTTCCAGCTCCGCGACGACGTGCTGGGGGTGTTCGGCGACCCGGCCGAGACCGGCAAGCCCGCGGGCGACGACCTGCGCGAGGGCAAGCGGACGGTGCTGGTGGCCTACACCCTGGAACGGGCCACCGCCGCGCAGGCCGCGGTGGTGGAGCGGCGGCTGGGCGATCCCGCGCTGGACGCCGAGGGGGTCGCCGAGCTGCGGTCGATCATCGAGGACACCGGGGCCCTGGCCGCCTGCGAGGACCTCATCGACCGGTACACCGCGCAGGCCGCGGAGGCGCTGGAGGCCGCGCCGGTCGCCGCCGACGCGCGGGCGGCGCTGGGCGAGCTGACGGTGGCGGCGACGGCACGGCGCGTCTGAAGCTTTCGCAAACCTTCCTGGCCGGGTCCGGCACGCCCCGTTCTCGCGCGCGGGCGCCGGGGTTAGCGTCCGGGCATGCCGAGCCGAGTGTCGAGCCTGGTGGCGGCGGGCGTGTGCGTCGCCGCGCTGACCGTTCCCGTCGTCCCGGCCGGGGCCGCCACGCCGTGCGGAGACCCGCGGCGGCGGCCCTGGTGCGACACCTCCCTGTCGCCCGACCGGCGGGCAGCGCTGCTGCTGCGGGCGCTGACCCCGCACGAGCGGCTGGGGCTGATGGCCGGGGACGACCCGGTGGGGCCGCTGCTGACGCCGACGTCGGCGACCGCGCGGGAGGGCACGGTGCGCGGGGTGCCGAGGCTGGGGATCCCCACGGTGCTGATGGCCGGGGGCGGCCCGGCGGGCATCCGGCAGGGCCGGGGCACGGCGCTGCCGTCGCCGATAGCCCTGGGCGCGGGCTTCGACAGCGCCGCCGCCGCGCGGTTCGGCCGGGTGGTGGGCGACGAGGCGCGGCGCAAGGGCAACGACGTGGCGCTGGGCCCGGCGCTGGACATCGTCCGCACCCCGCGCGGCGGCCGGTCGTTCGAGGGCTTCGGGGAGGACCCCTTCCTGACGGCGCGGCTGGCCGTGCCGTGGATCCGGGCGGTGCAGGAGCAGGGCGTGCTGACGTCGGTCAAGCACTTCCCCGCCAACAACCAGGAGTTCCAGCGGTTCACCGTGGACGCGGTGGTCGGCGCGCGGGCGCTGCGGGAGGTCTACCTGCCGCCGTTCGAGGCCGCGGTGCGCGAGGCCCGCCCGGCGACGGTGATGTGCGCGTACAACCTGGTCAACGGGCGGCCGAGCTGCGGCAGCCGGCCGATCCTGGACGGCGTGCTGCGCGGGGAGTGGGGCTTCCGGGGCACGGTGATCTCCGACTGGTTCCTGGCGGCCAAGGACACGGCGGGCTCGGCCGAGGCGGGGCTGAACATCGAGATGCCGGTGGGCGTCCGGTACAGCCCCGCGGCGCTGCTGGCCGCCCTCGGCACCGGGCGGCTGAGCCGGGCCACCGTCGACCGCCGCGTCCACGAGTACCTGCGGACGCTGTTCGCCCACGGGGTCATGGACCGCGCCCCGTACCCGAACGCCCCGGGCACCATCGACACCGCCGCGCACGACCGTGCCGCCCGGGAACTCGCCGAGGGCGGCATCACGCTGCTCAGGAACGACGGGGTGCTGCCGCTGCGCGCGCCCCGGTCGATCGCCCTCATCGGGTCGGCCGCCGGGGAGTACGTCAGCGGCGGCGGGTCCTCGCAGGTCACGCCCCGCGCGACCGTCACCGTCCGGCAGGGTGTCCAGGCGCGGGCCCGGGGCGCCGCCGTCACCTACCGGGACGGCCGGGACGTGCGGAGCGCGGTCGCGGCGGCGCGGGAGGCGGACGTGGCGATCGTCGTGGCGGCCGACGCCAAGTCCGAGTTCACCGACGCGCCCTGCATGACGCTGCGCTGCGGCGACCCCCGGCGCGGCGACCAGGACGCCCTGATCAGGGCGGTGGCCGCCGCCAACCCGCGCACCGTGGTGGTCCTGCAGACGGGCGCGCCGGTGCTGACCCCGTGGGCGGAGGACGTCGCGGCGGTCGTGGAGACCTGGTATCCGGGGCAGCAGGGCGGGCATGCCGTCGCCCGGATGCTGTTCGGGGACGTGGACCCGGGCGGACGGCTGCCGGTGACGTTCCCGGTCGCCGAACGCGACACCCCCACCGGCACGGACCGGCGACGGTATCCGGGCGTCGGTGGCAAGGTGCACTACTCCGAAGGCGTCTTCGTCGGATACCGCCACTATGACCGGCACGGGATCGCACCGCGATTCCCCTTCGGGCACGGGCTGTCGTACACGACGTTCGCCTACCGTGACCTTCGGGTCGGCCCGCGCGGCGCACAGGTGACCGTGGTGAACACCGGGAACCGCACGGGCGTGGCCGTCCCTCAGCTCTACGTCGCGCTCGGCGGGACTCCCGGGGTTCCGCAGCCGCCCCGGCAGCTCAAGGGGTTCGCGAAGGTGACGCTCGCGCCGGGGGCCTCGCGGCGGGTCACGTTCCCGCTCGACGCGCGTTCCTTCGCGTACTGGGACGAGAAAGGCGGACGGTGGCAGGCCGCGCCGCGATGCCGAATCCTGGCCGGGTCCTCCTCCCGCGACCTGCCCTTGTCCGCCGCGTGCGGAACGCCCGGCTGAGTGGCGGAATGTGGCCAATCGCCCTTACGCGGCTGGAATTCCGCACCCTTTTGGGGCAGAAATAGCGCCATGCCTCAGCAGACATCGCACGCACCGCAGCCTCCGCGCCTGGCACCGCTGGACGAGTCGTCCTGGGACGAGGTCCTCCGGGGAGTGGTGGCCACCACGGGCCCTCTCAACATCTTCACCACGCTGGGCCGCCACCCCGAGCTGTTCCGCGCGTGGATCGGTTTCGGGTCGATGCTGCTGCTCGGTGGCACGCTGAGCGCCCGCGAACGGGAACTGGCGATCCTGCGGGCGGCGCACAACAACGACTGCGCCTACGAGTGGGACCACCACGTGCGGATCGGCCGTGACGCGGGCCTGACCGACGAGGAGATCACCGCCCTCGCCGGAGAACTGGACGCGCACGCCTGGGCCCCGGAGGACTGGGCGATCGTGGCCGCCGCCGACGAGCTGCACGCGACGTCCACGCTGAGCGACGCGGTGTGGTCGGTGCTGTCCCGGCGGCTCGACGAGCGGGGCCTCATCGAGCTGGTGATGCTGATCGGCCACTACCAGATGCTCGCCTACGCCCTCAACGCGCTGCGGGTGCAGCCGGACGCGGGGACCTGACGGCTTACCGCCGCGCCGCCCCGCCGGGCACGGTACAAATTAAGGCGATCTCTGCCCGTATTCCGCACCGGAGCGCCCGTGCAGCCCGAAACGGCCCCCCTGGGCCCCGACGACCCCCGCCGCCTGGGCGGCTACGTCCTGCTGGGCAGGCTCGGCGAGGGCGGCCAGGGCGTGGTGTACCTCGGCCGGGACCGCGAGGGCGAGCTGGTCACGGTGAAGCTGCTGCGCGGCGGGCGGGCGGCCGGGCAGCGCGCCCGCAGCCGGTTCGTCAAGGAGGCCGCCGCCGCCCGCCAGGTCGCCGGGCCGCACACCGCCCGGGTGCTGGCCGCGCGGTTCACCGGCGACCGCCCCTACATCGTCAGCGAGTACGTCCACGGGCCCTCCCTGCAGCAGGTCGTCGCCGACCGGGGGCCGCTGCCGGAGGAGCGCCTGCACAAGGTCGCGCTGCGCACGGCGCGGGCGCTGGCCGCGATCCACCGGGCCGGGGTGGTGCACCGGGACTTCAAGCCCGCCAACGTGCTGCTGGCCAAGGGCGGCGCCAAGGTCATCGACTTCGGCATCGCGCGGGCCCTGGACAGCACCACGATCACCACCGGCCCCGTCGGGACCCCGGCCTACATGGCGCCGGAGCAGATCGAGGACGAGCCGGTGGGGCCGCCCGCCGACGTCTTCGCCTGGGGGGCGGCCATGGTGTTCGCCGCCACCGGGCGCCCGCCGTTCGGGACGGGCCCCAACGCGGCCGTGATGCGCCGGGTGACCTCGCGGCGGCCCGACCTGGGCGGCCTGGAGGGGCCGCTGCGCGACCTGGTGATCCGCTGCCTGGACAAGAACCCCGCCGCCCGGCCCACCGCCCCGCAGCTGGTACGGGCGCTGCGGGAGGGGCGTCCTCCGGCGGCGCGGCCCCGGCCGACCGGGATCCCCCGGTACCGGTGGCGGATGATGGTGGCCCTGGCGGTGGTGGTCGCCGCCGGGTTCACCGTGGGGGTGCTGTTCCCCACCGGGTGACCCGGCGGCTCCGCGTCCGCGTCACCAGTGCGGCGGGCGGTCCTCCAGCAGGCGGGAGTCGTCGTCGCCGCCGCGCCACTCGCCCCAGCCCGTGTCGGTGTCGTCGACGGTCTGGTCGGGCAGGATCTCGATGTCGTCGTCGACCAGGTCGACGGGACGCTCCTCGTCAGGGCTGATCGTCATGCGTCCATTGTCGGGCATCGCGGGAGAACGGACGACCAACCCCCGCCGTCACCGGGGTGACGCGTCGCGCAGCCGCCGGGCCAGGTCGGCCGCGGCGGCCCCCGGGTCGTCGGCCTCGGTGATCGCCCGCACCACCACGACCCGGCGGGCCCCGGCCGCCAGCACCTCGTCCAGGGTGCCCGCGTCGATGCCGCCGATCGCGAACCAGGGCCGCCCGGTGCGCAGCCCGGCGGTGTACTCCAGCAGCTTGGGCCCCGGCGCGGCCCGCCCCGGCTTGGTCGGCGTCGGCCACACCGGCCCGGCGCAGAAGTAGTCCACGCCGGGCTCGACGGCGGCGGCCGACGCCTGCTCGTCGGAGTGGGTGGACCGGCCGATCAGCACGTCCTCCCCCACGATCCGGCGGGCGTGCGGCACCGGCAGGTCGTCCTGGCCCAGGTGCAGCACGTCCGCGTGGACCGCGTGCGCCACGTCGGCGCGGTCGTTGACCGCCAGCAGCGCCCCGTGCCGGTCGCACGCCGCCCGGAAGACCTCCAGGTACTCCATCTCCTGTCGGGCCTCCAGGCCCTTCTGCCGGAGCTGGACGATGTCCACCCCGGCGGCGAGCACCGCGTCGAGGAACTCGGGCAGGTCGCCCTGCCGTTCCCGGGCGTCGGTGCACAGGTACAGCCGGGACCGGTCGAGCCGGGCCCGCAGCGCGACGGCGCGGTCGGACAGCAGGTGCCTGGTCAACGTGGGGGGTGCCTTTCGGTGGCGCGCGCGGGGCGGCCGGTCAGAACGCCAGCGCCTGCGCGCGGCGGCGGATCTCGGTCCCCCGGTTCTCGGCGAGCGCCTGGACCGGGGTGCCCGGGAGGGTGTCGTCGGCGGTGAACAGCCACCGCAGGGTCTCCACACTGTCGTACCCGGCGTCCGACAGCAGCGTCAGGGTGCCCGGCAGGCCCTTGACCACCTGGCCGTCCTTGACGAAGGCGGCCGGGATCATCAGGGCGCCGCCGCGCTGGACCCCCAGGAGCTTGTGGTCGCGGATGAGCTGCTTGGTCCTGCTGAGGTTGAGGCCCAGCCGCTCGGCGGCCTCCGGGAGCGTGAGCCACTCTCCGACGAGGGCGTCGGTGTGAGCGTCGAGCGTGCTTTCCATTGTGGCTTGCGTCTGCGTCACGCCCCCTGCCTACCACGTCCGCACTGTTCTGAAACCCTCAGGTGAGGACGGCGTTGCGGAGCGGGATGTCCGGATCGGCCACGGAATCGGCGTCCACCGGGGTCCCGGCGGCGATGATCCGGCGGCCCTGGACCAGGTCACGGGGACGGTCCACGGCCAGCACCGCCGCCAGCCGGTCCCCGGCCAGCCAGCAGGCCGCCCACCCGGGCCCCGCCGGGTCGCCCCGGTAGATCATCCGCTCGGCGGCCGGGTGGTGCCCGGCGTACTGCACCATGCGGCCGAACTGCTCCGACCAGAAGTACGGGACGGCGTCGTAGGCGGCGTCGCGGCCCAGCAGCGAGGCCGCGGCGACCTCGGGGGCGTTCAGCGCGGTGTCCCAGTGCTCGACGACCATGCGGCGGCCGTACCGCTCCGACCACCAGGCGGCGCAGTCGCCGACGGCCACGACCCCGGGCGCGGACGTGCGCAGCGACGCGTCGGTGACCACCCCGCCGTCGATCTCCAGGCCGGAGCCGTCCAGCCAGGCCACCTCGGGGCGCACGCCGACGCCCACCACGACCTCGTCGGCGTCGATCCGGCCGCCGTCGGCGAGCGCCAGCCCGCCGCCCTCGACGGCCGCGACCTTCAGCCCGGTGCGCAGTTCGACGCCCGCCTCGGCGTACCAGCGGGCGGTGTGCGCGCCGATCTCGGTGCCGACCGCGTGCGCCAGGGGCGTGTCGGCGGCCTCCACGACGGTCACCGCGCAGCCCTTCTTGGCGGCGGCGGTGGCGACCTCGGCGCCGATCCAGCCCGCCCCGACGATGACCACGCGGGTGCCCTCACGCAGGCGTTCGCGCAGGCCCCGGGCGTCCTCGATGGTGCGCAGCACACGCTGGGGACCCTCGCCGGGCAGGGTGACCGGCGTGGCGCCCGTCGCGATCACCAGCCCGTCGAACGACAGGTCGCCCCCGGTGGTGGCGACCGTCCCGCCGCCCCCCGCCGCCACGTGCAGCGCGGTGGCGCGGGTGCCGAGCAGCAGGTCGCAGCGCAACGCGTCCCAGTCGGCCTCCACGGTGGTGTCGTCGGTGTCGCCCATCAGCACCGCCTTGGACAGCGGGGGGCGGTCGTAGGGCCGGTGCGGTTCGGCCGACAGGAGGGTCAGCGCGCCCTCGTACCCGGCGGCCCGCAGCGCCTCGGCGGAACGGACCCCGGCCAGCCCTCCGCCCACCACGATCACGCGATCCATGGACGTTCACCCTAACGACCCGCCCGAGGGCCCGGCCGGGCGGGCGAAGACGGACAGACCGGACCGGCATAGGCTAGGAGGCGACAGGCGCGGGAGTCCGGTGCGACCGGGCTGAGAGGGCGGCTGAACGGGCCGCCGACCGCCAGGACCTGATCCGGATCATGCCGGCGAAGGGAGCGTGCCGATGACGACCCCCCAGGGGCCCTGTGACGTCCTGGTGATCGGGGCGGGGGTGATCGGGCTGGCCACCGCGTGGCGGACGGCCGCCCGGGGCCTGCGCGTCACCGTGGTGGACCCCGACCCGGCCGGTGGCGCGTCCCGCGTCGCGGCGGGCATGCTGACCCCCGTCAGTGAGCTGACCTACGGCGAGGAGCCCCTGCTGCGCCTGGGCATCGCCTCCCGCGACCGCTACGCCGCGTTCGCCGCCGAACTGGAGGAGTCCTCCGGCCACGAGACCGGGTACCGCCGTGACGGGATCCTGGAGGTCGCCTTCGACGCGGACGACCTGGCGTTCCTGGACGACCTGCGGCGCTTCCAGGAGTCGCTGGGCGTCGCCACCGAGGCGCTGACCGGCCGCGAGTGCCGCCGCCTGGAGCCGATGCTCGCCCCGTCGGTGCGCGGCGGGCTGCTGGCCCCCGAGGACGGCTCGGTCGATCCCCGCCGCCTGGCCCCCGCGCTGCTGGCCGCCTGCGAGAAGGCGGGCGTCCGGCTGGTGCGGGACCGTGCGGCGGCGCTGGTCGTGGAGCGTGACACGGCCACCGGAGTACGGCTCGCCGACGGCGGCGAGCTGCGCGCGGCGAAGGTCCTGCTGGCGGCGGGCGCCTGGAGCAACGACCTGGACGGGTTGCCCGAGGGCGTCGTCCCCGAGGTACGGCCGGTCAAGGGGCAGGTCGTACGGCTGCGGACGCGGACGCCGTTCCTCGGCCGGTGCACGCGCGGGGTGGTGCGGGGCTCCTCGATCTACCTGGTGCCCCGGGCCGACGGCGAGATCGTCGTGGGCGCCACGCAGGAGGAGATGGGCTTCGACACCACGGTCACCGCGGGCGGGCTGTGGCAGCTGCTGCGCGACGCGCGGGACCTGCTGCCCGGCATCACCGAACTGGAGTTCGCCGAGGTGTCGGCCGGGCTGCGGCCCGGGTCGCCGGACAACGCGCCGGTCCTGGGCGCCAGCGCCCTGCCGGGCCTGTTCCTGGCGACCGGGCACTTCCGCAACGGGGTGCTGCTCACCCCCGTCACCGCCGACGTGATGGCGGAGATCCTGGTGGACGGCACGGTGCCCGAGGTCGCCGCGCCGTTCGCCCCGGGACGGTTCACAGTGGAGGCGAGGGCGTGAAGGTCACCGTCAACGGGCAGGCGCGCGAGCTGCCGGAGGGCACGACGGTCGCGGCGGTGGTGGCGTCGGTCACCGAGGCCACCACCGGGGTCGCCGTGGCGGTCAACGACGAGGTGGTCAGCCGGGGCGCGTGGGCGGACACGCCGGTGCGCGACCTGGACCGGGTCGAGGTGCTGACCGCCGTGCAGGGAGGATGAGGGTGACCGACGTGAGCGGCACGAACACCACCGGCGACGACGCGCTGGTGATCGCGGGCGAGACCTTCGGGTCCCGGCTGATCATGGGGACCGGCGGGGCGCCGAGCATGCGGGTCCTGGAGGAGGCGCTGGCGGCCTCCGGCACCGAGCTGACCACCGTGGCGATGCGCCGGGTCGACCCGTCCGCCCGGGGCTCGGTGCTGGACGTGCTGGGCCGCCGGGGCATCCGGGTGCTGCCCAACACCGCCGGGTGCTTCACCGCCGGGGAGGCGGTGCTGACCGCCAAGCTGGCCCGCGAGGCGCTCGGCACCTCCTGGGTCAAGCTGGAGGTGATCGCCGACGAGCGGACCCTGCTGCCGGACCCGATCGAGCTGGTCGAGGCGGCCGAGCAGCTGGTGGACGACGGGTTCACGGTGCTGCCGTACACCAACGACGACCCGGTGCTGGCGCGGCGGCTGGAGCAGGTCGGCTGCGCGGCGGTGATGCCGCTGGGCTCCCCCATCGGCTCCGGGCTGGGCATCCGCAACCCGCACAACATCGAGCTGATCGTGGAGCAGGCGGGGGTCCCGGTGGTCCTGGACGCCGGGCTGGGCACCGCCAGCGACGCGGCGCTGGCGATGGAGCTGGGCTGCGACGCGGTGCTGCTGGCCACCGCCGTCACCCGGGCCCAGGACCCGGTGGCGATGGCGGCGGCGATGCGGCACGCGGTCCGGGCGGGCCGGCTGGCGCGGCTGGCCGGGCGGATCCCCCGCCGCAGGCTGGCGCAGGCGTCCTCGCCGTGGGAGGGTCTCGGCACGGGATGACGGCCGGGTAGCTCTCGAGAGTGATGAGAGCCCGGCCAAATCGCCCGTACACTCCTTCTGATGGACACGACGGTTGCGGATCCCCTCGTCGGGCAGGTGCTCGACGGGCGCTACCGCATTGAGTCCCGGGTCGCGCGCGGCGGCATGGCCACCGTGTACGCGGCCCGTGACGTCAAGCTCGACCGCCGGATCGCGCTCAAGGTCATGCACGCCGGGCTGGCCCAGGACGAGGACTTCGTCCGGCGGTTCATCGGCGAGGCCAAGGCCGCGGCGGCCCTGTCGCACCCCAACGTGGTGGCGGTGTACGACCAGGGCACCGACGGCCAGCACGTCTTCCTGGCGATGGAGTTCGTCCCCGGCGGGACGCTGCGCGCGCTGCTCACCGAGCGCGGCCGGCTGGGGCCCCGCGAGGCGCTGGAGGTCATGCAGCCGGTGCTGGCGGCGCTGGGCGCCGCGCACCGGGCCGGGCTGGTGCACCGCGACGTCAAGCCCGAGAACGTCCTGCTCACCGACGACGGCCAGGTCAAGGTGGCCGACTTCGGGCTGGCCCGCGCCGAGACCGCCGGCCGGCAGACCCGCACCGGGCTGATCATCGGCACCGTCGGCTACCTGGCCCCCGAGCAGGTGCTGTCCGGGCACGCCGACGTCCGCTCCGACGTGTACGCGGCCGGGATCATGCTCTTCGAGCTGCTGACCGGGCGGCTGCCGCACCAGGGCGACACCCCGCTCGCGGTGGCCTACAAGCACGTCAACGACGTGGTGCCGCCGCCCTCCGACCTCGTCCCCGGGCTGCCCGGCCGGCTCGACACGCTGGTGACCCTGGCGACCAGCCACGACCCGGCGCACCGCCCGCAGGACCCCGGGCAGTTCCTGGCCGCGGTGGCCGACGTGGCCGCCGGGCTGCCCCCCGACATCGACGAGCGGTTCGGGGAGGCCGCGCAGGACGCGACGTCCGTGCTGCCCATGCCCGCGCCCACCGTGCCCGCCGCGGGCCCGGCGCACACCCGGGTGCTGGCGCCCGGCGCCGAGCCGGTGCCCCCGGTCCG
>DATADI010000378.1:0-10636 GCA_036258615.1 Thermomonospora sp.
GGCCTCCTTGGCCTTGTCGGCGGCCTCCTTGTTGACCTTCTCCAGGAGGGTCTTCGGAGCGCCGTCGACCAGGTCCTTGGCCTCCTTGAGGCCGAGGCTGGTCAGCGCGCGGACCTCCTTGATGACCTGGATCTTCTTGTCGCCGGCGGCCTCCAGGACGACGTCGAACTCGTCCTTGGCCTCCTCGGCCTCGGCGGCCGGGGCGGCACCGCCCGGGGCGGCGGCCACGGCGGCGACCGGGGCGGCGGCCTTGACGTCGAAGACCTCCTCGAACTGCTTCACGAACTCCGACAGCTCCAGGAGGGTCATCTCCTTGAACGCGTCGAGCAGCTCGTCGTTGCTGAGCTTGGCCATGTGTGTCTCCTCAGGGTCCTACGTGCGATCGTGGGGTGACCGCGGGGTTCAGTCCTCGGCCGGTGCCTCGTCGGTGGCGGGCGCAGCGGCCTCGCCCGACTCCTCGCGCTTGGCCCGCAGCGCGTCCGCGAGCAGGGCCATCTGGGTGGGCAGCGCGTTGAAGGTCGCGGCGGCCTTGGCCATCGAGCCCTTCATCGCACCCGCCAGCTTGGCGAGCAGCACCTCGCGCGACTCCAGGTCGGCGAGCTTGGTGACCTCGGCGGCGTCCATCGGCTTGCCGTCGATGTACCCGCCCTTGATCACCAGCAGCGGGTTGGCCTTGGCGAAGTCGCGCAGACCCTTGGCCGCCTCGACCACGTCGCCCTTGACGAACGCGATCGCCGACGGGCCGGCGAGCAGTTCGGAGAACTTCTCGTCGACGCCCGCGGCGTCCGCCGCGCGCTTGGTCAGCGTGTTCTTCACCACGGCGAACTTCGCATTCTCACCGAGGTTGCGGCGCAGCTCGCCAAGCTGCGCCACGGTGAGCCCGCGGTACTCGGTCAGTACGGCGCCGCTGGAGCTGGTGAACTCGTCGGTGAGTTCGGCGATCGCGGCAGCCTTGTCGGCCTTCGCCATGGGCCTCCTTCCGATTACCTAGGGGTGCAGGCCGCCGTCGAAGGACCACAGAGAACACGAACGCCCCGGGCGCGGGTGCGCACGGGGCGTGGGCACGACCGTGGAGAACGGACGTGCGGCTGCTCTCGTCTCACCTGCGCAGGCCGTCCGCACTCCCAGCGGACCTTCGGCCGCCCACAGGGGCGGCAACCGGCGGTCTTCGGCAGACAACAAGGGTACGTGTCCCCCGCCCAGACACCAAATCCACCCCGCACATCCCCGTCCCCGTTCTGGTCACCCGGGTGCCGATGACCGGGGTCAGACGGGGACAGACGGGGACAGACGGGAGTCGGACGCGGGTCAGACGCGCGGGAGGTTCGGCGTGCCCGGCCGTGTCAGCTCGCCGACCTGGTTCGCGGGCGGCGGGGTGATCCGCACCGGCTCCCCGTAGCCGGTGAAGTGGCCGGTGGTGGTGATCTCGCCGCCGTTCGGCAGGGTGATCCGCGCCCTCTGCTTGCGCGGCAGCCCGTCCCGGCCGACCCACAGCTCGATCCGCATGGCCTTGACCTTGAGCCGCTTGTACATCTCCTCGAACTTGCGGCGGTGCTCCGGGCTCATCTTCGCGAAGCCCCGCGCCGGGTCGACCGTGCCCGCGTAGTGCGTGGTCGGCACCCCGTTGATCGTCTCCCGGCCGACCTCGCGGACGTCCCCCGAGGTGGTGAGCAGGCGGGCCTGCTCGGCCGGGCCGTTGCGCTCGGCCTCCTTCAGCGGGTCGGCGCCGCCCTGGGCGGTGAGCCGGTCCAGCGGCACCCGGGCCCACGGCTTGCCGCCGGTCAGCCGCGGCGAGCCGAGGTTCATGTACATCGTCCGGTCGACCAGGATCATCCGCATCCGGCCGGCCCTGGCCCCGCCCGCCGCCATCCCGGAGGTGGTGACGGTGCCGCTCATGGCCAGCGACGGCCGGTGCCGGATAGCCATCCGCATGTCCGTCCCGACCTCCAGCCGCCGGGAGCCCATGGTCATCCGGGTCCGGGTGACGATGTGGCTGCGGTAGCTGTCGGCCTGCCCGGCCTTGTCGGAGACCCGCGCCAGCAGCTGCGCGGCGGCCAGCTTGACCGCCCCGCCGGTGTCGCGGCCGGTGTCACGGGCGGTGTCGCGGGTCTTCTCCCCGCCCCCGCCCAGGCAGCCGGTGAGCGAGAGCGTCAGCGCGCCGGACACGGCGGCCGTGGCGGTGAGACGGCCGCGGCGCGGCGACCGCGTCGCGCGGATCGCCTCACCGCCTCCCCGCCGGTCGCGGGGTGGCCTTCCGGTCAGTCGGCGGTACATCGGTCGGGGACCTCTTCCTGTGGGGACGATGGGGCCGGTGTGACCCCTGATCGACCCCGCACCGTACCCCGGACGACCGACATTCGGGGCGAAAACCGCCCGGATCAGCCGTTATCGGCCGCCGAGGAACCGCCCGACCTGGTCGGTCACGTCGCCCACCTGGTCGGCGGGCGGCGCGTTCACCGTGACCTTCTTGCCGTAGTCGCGGTACAGCACCGTCACCGTGGAGGTGTCCCGGCCGTCGGCGGTGCCCTTCACCACCAGCTTGCGGGGCAGGTTGTCGGCGTCGATCCAGATGTCGAACGCCAGCCGGTCGGCCCCGTCGCCGTGCCACCGCCGGACCTTGTCGCGGGTCTGCGGGTCGAGCCGGTTCAGCGCGTCCTGCAGGGTCACCGTGCCGGTGTAGCGCGCCGTCCGGACGCCCTCGACCTTCTCCTCACCGACCCGGCGGGCGTCCTTGGAGCCGGTGAACATCTTCGTCTGCTCGGCCGGGTTCACCCGCTGGACGGCGTCGGTGATTTCGCCGAACCCGAACCCGGCCCGCTGCCCCGCCCGGTCCACGTTCAGCCGCAGCCACGGCTTGCCGCCGGTCGCGAACTGCGCCAGCCGCGGCACCTTCGCGTACAGCGTGCCGTCCACCAGGATCGCCTGGCTGCCCGCGCCCGGCAGCGCCTGCCCGCCGACCCGCAGCTGGTCGAGGGTCGCGGTGAACGCCAGCGTCGGCCGCAGCCGGACGTCACCGGACCCGCGGATCGTGGTGCCGCCGTTCCCGCCGTCGGCGATCGTCAGGTCGGCCTCGAAGGAGTCGGCCTGGCCGGTCTTCTGCGACGCCTTCACCAGCGCGGTGCCCGCCGACAGGTTGATCGTCCGGGAGTCCCCGGAGCCGTCGCCCGACCCCAGGCATCCGGTGAGGGTGAGTGCCATGGCCGAGCCCGCCGCCACGGCCACGGTCGTCCGGCGCGCCAATCGGCGTCCCATGGGGGGTTCCTTCCTGTCGTCCTGGTCTGCCCTGACTGAGATCCAGTGTCGTCAGGACCGGTTCGGGCGGCATCCCCCGGCGGGACGAATACCCGGCGCCGGCGTACCCCTTCGGTCGTAGCCCTCGCCAGCGACCCCGGACGGCCGAAGGGCGCCCCCGGCGACGGCCGGGAGCGCCCTTCGGGACGTGCGGGGACCTCAGGCGAGGTCGGCGGTCAGGTTGCGGACCGCGTTCGGGTCGACCGGGATGGCCGGACCCATGGTGGTGGTGATGGTGGCCTTCTTGACGTACCGGCCCTTGGCGGCCGACGGCTTGAGCCGCTGGATCTCGTCGATCGCCGCCGCGTAGTTCTCCACGAGCTGACGGTCTTCGAAGGACGCCTTGCCGATGATGAAGTGGAGGTTGGCGTGCCGGTCCACCCGGAACTCGATCTTGCCGCCCTTGATGTCGGTCACGGCCTTGGCCACGTCCATGGTCACCGTGCCGGTCTTCGGGTTCGGCATCAGGCCGCGGGGACCGAGCACCCGGCCCAGCCGGCCGACCTTGCCCATCATGTCGGGGGTGGCGACCACCGCGTCGAAGTCCAGGAACCCGCCCTGGATCCGCTCGATGAGGTCGTCGGTCCCGACGAAGTCGGCCCCTGCCTCACGGGCCTCGTCGGCCTTGGCGCCGCCGGCGAACACCAGCACCCGGGCGGTCTTGCCGGTGCCGTGCGGCAGGTTGACGGTGCCGCGGACCATCTGGTCGGCCTTGCGCGGGTCCACGCCGAGCCGCAGGGCGACCTCGACGGTGGCGTCGAACTTGGTGGGCGAGGTCTTGCGGGCCAGCGCCACCGCCTCGGCGGGCGTGTACAGCCGCTCGCGGTCGATCAGCTCCGTGCCCCTGCGGTAGGCCTTGCTGCGCTTCATGACTGCTCCCTGGTGGAGTTCGTGGTACGGGCCAGCGCGCGGCCCTGCCACTGGTGGGTGTTACTTGACCTCGATGCCCATGGAGCGGGCGGTGCCGGCGATGATCTTCTCGGCGGCCTCGAGGTCACGGGCGTTCAGGTCGGGCATCTTGGTCTGCGCGATCTCGCGGACCTGGTCCCGGGTGATGGAGCCGACCTTGGTCTTGTGCGGCTCGCCGCTGCCCTTCTCGATCCCGGCGGCCTTGAGGATCAGCTTCGGCGCCGGCGGGGTCTTGGTGACGAAGGTGAACGAGCGGTCCTCGTAGATGGTGATCTCGACGGGGACCACGTTGCCGCGCTGCGACTCGGTCGCGGCGTTGTACTGCTTGCAGAAGTCCATGATGTTCACGCCGTGCGGACCGAGCGCGGTACCGACCGGCGGCGCCGGCGTCGCCTGCCCGGCGCTCAGCTGGACCTTGACGACGGCGCTGACCTTCTTCTTGGGAGGCATGGGCCTTCCTCTCGTTCCGTTTTCGCGTGGTCCCGACTCCCGTGTTCACGGGCAACAGGGCGGCCGGAACACTTCCGCCATGTTGGGACCGGTATGGGGTCGGCCCGCCCGCGGGCCGGGCCGACGTGCAGTCTATGCGCAGGTCAGATCTTGGAGACCTGGTTGAACGACAGCTCCACCGGGGTCTCCCGGCCGAAGATCGAGACCAGCACCTTGAGCTTCTGCTGCTCGGCGTTGATCTCGTTGACCGTGGCGGGCAGGGTGGCGAACGGGCCGTCCATGACGGTGACCGACTCGCCGACCTCGAAGTCCACCGTGGTGGTGGGCTTGACCTGCTCCTTGACCTTGGCCTGCTCCTCCGGCTCGGGGGCCAGCAGGTTGGCGACCTCGTCCAGGCTCAGCGGGGACGGCTTGTTCAGCAGGCCCACGAACCCGGTCACGCCGGGCGTGTTGCGGACCGCCGCCCACGACTCGTCGGTCAGCTCCATCCGGACGAGGATGTAGCCGGGCAGCACCTTCTCGTTGACCTTCTGGCGCTTGCCCTGCTTGATCTCGGTGACCTCGTGCTGGGGCACCTCGACCTGGAAGATGTAGTCCTCCATGTTGAGGGACTGGGTCCGGGTCTCGATGTTGGTCTTGACCCGGTTCTCGTAGCCCGCGTAGGAGTGGACGACGTACCAGTCGCCCGGCTGCATGCGCAGCTGCATCTTGAAGTCGGCGTACGGGTCCTCGGCGGGGGCCGGCTCGGCGGCCTCCTCCGGGGTCTCGGTGGTCTCCTCGACGGCCTGGACGTCGTCTTCCTGGGGGGTCTCCGCCGGCTCGACCGCAGCCTCCTCCGCAGACCGGGCCTGTTCGGCGGCCTCGTCGTAGGGCTGTGGGGACTCGGACACGGTGACTCTTCTCTACTGATCGAAGGACGGAAGGTGAAGGTGGAACGGCGCGGTCGGGCGCGGCCCGGCCGGGCGGGCCGTCAGCCGAAGACGGCGAAGATGCCCCGCTGCAGCAGCCAGTCCAGACCGGACACGATGCCGATCATGACCAGCACGAAGACCAGCGACACGATCGTGTAGTTGATCAGCTCGCTGCGGGTCGGCCAGATCACCTTGCGCAGTTCCGCGATGACCTGGCGGACGAACAGGGCAGGGGAGGTCCGCTTGCCTGCGGACTTCTTCTCCTTGTCCTTGTCCTCGGTCGCGGGCTCGCCGCGCATCTCAGTCGCCATCGCCGTTCACCTATCGGTCGGTAATCAACCACTCGATCCGTGGCCCGTGCGCGCCGCCCCGTGGCGTGCCCGCCGATGCCCCGCCTGTACGGCGCCGGCGAAGCTGGCACTGGTGCGGGCATCGCACTTCGCAGGGCAGGAGGGACTCGAACCCCCAACCGCCGGTTTTGGAGACCGGGACTCTACCAATTGAGCTACTGCCCTTCGCCTTCGTGACGGTCTCCAGCTTACGGCCTGCCCGGGAGCACGGCAGCACACCGGAACCCGTCACTAAGTCGATGAGTGTACGTGGCCCGGGGGCCCCGCGTCGAACCAGACGCCACGACAAGATCGCCGAGGCCCCGGGCACCGGGGCCTCACCAGCCCGGATATCCGGCTGAACCGGCGGCGGCCGGTCTGCGACGATGGGCGCATGAGCATCGACCGACCTCGTCTCTCCGCACGCATCTCCGCGATCTCCGAGTCCGCCACGCTGGCCGTGGACGCCAAGGCCAAGGCGCTGAAGGCGGCGGGCCGTCCGGTCATCGGGTTCGGCGCCGGGGAGCCCGACTTCCCCACCCCGGACTACATCGTCGAGGCCGCGGTGACCGCCTGCCGGGTGCCGCGCTTCCACAAGTACACCCCGGCCGGCGGGCTGCCCGAGCTGCGCGCCGCGATCGCGGAGAAGACCCTCCGCGACTCCGGCCTGCGGGTGGACGCGTCCCAGGTGCTGGTGACCAACGGCGGCAAGCAGGCGGTGTACGAGGCGTTCGCCGCGCTGCTGGACCCGGGCGACGAGGTGCTGGTGCCCACCCCGTACTGGACCACCTACCCCGAGTCGATCAAGCTGGCGGGCGGGGTGCCGGTGGACGTGGTGGCCGACGAGACCACCGGCTACCGGGTGAGCGTGGAGCAGCTGGAGGCGGCCCGCACCGACCGCACCAAGGTGCTGCTGTTCGTCTCGCCGTCCAACCCGACCGGCGCGGTCTACCCGCGTGACCAGGTGGCCGAGATCGGCCGCTGGGCGGCCGAACACGGGCTGTGGGTGATCACCGACGAGATCTACGAGCACCTGGTGTACGGGGACGCGGAGTTCTCCTCGATGCCGGTGGTCGTGCCTGAGCTGGCCGACCGGACGCTGGTGCTCAACGGGGTGGCCAAGACCTACGCGATGACCGGCTGGCGGGTGGGCTGGCTGATCGGCCCGCAGGACGTGGTGAAGGCCGCCGCCAACCTCCAGTCGCACGCCACCTCCAACGTGGCGAACGTCTCGCAGGCGGCGGCGCTGGCGGCGGTGACCGGCGACCTGTCGGCGGTCGCCGAGATGCGCACGGCGTTCGACCGCCGCCGCCAGACGATGGTGCGGATGCTCAACGAGATCCCCGGTGTGGTGTGCCCGGAGCCGGAGGGCGCGTTCTACGCGTACCCGTCGGTCAAGGCGCTGCTGGGCAAGGAGATCCGGGGGCGGCGGCCGGCGACGACGGTGGAGCTGGCCGAGCTGATCCTCACCGAGGCCGAGGTGGCGCTGGTACCCGGGGAGGCTTTCGGGACCCCGGGCTACTTCCGCCTGTCGTACGCGCTGGGCGACGAGGACCTGGTCGAGGGCGTCAGCCGCGTCGCCAAGCTGCTGTCCGAGGCGAGCTGACCCACGGAGACGGCCCCGCCCCGCACGCCGGGGCGGGGCCGTGTCCTTTCGCGGGGCCCGGGCGGGTCATTTTCCGATGGTCCGAACGGGTGGTCTTGGTCGGCCGGGTGTTCGTGCAGGTGGGTGGATCCGGCAAAGTTGGGTCATGGAGGCCGATCCCGTTCCGACCCGTCCGATCCGGACCCTGCCGAAGGCTCATCTGCACCTGCACTTCACCGGCTCGATGCGGCACGCCACGCTGGTGGAGCTGGCCCGGCGGCACCGGGTGCACCTGCCGGACGCGCTGGTGGAGGACTGGCCGCCCCACCTGAGCGCGACGGACGAGCGCGGCTGGTTCCGGTTCCAGCGGCTGTACGACATCGCCCGTTCGGTGCTGCGGGAGCCGGAGGACGTGCGGCGGCTGCTGCGGGAGGCCGCCGAGGACGAGGCGGCCGAGGGGTCGGGCTGGCTGGAGATCCAGGTGGACCCGTCCGGGTACGCGGGGCGCTTCGGGGGGCTGACGCCGACGGTGGAGCTGGTGCTGGACGCCGCCGCCGAGGCGGAGGCGGCCACCGGGGTGGGCGTCGGCGTCGTGATCGCCGCGAACCGCACCCGGCATCCGCTGGACGCCCGGACGCTGGCGCGCCTCGCGGTGCGGTACGCGGGCGGCCGGGTGGTGGGGTTCGGGCTGTCCAACGACGAGCGGCGGGGCCGCGCGTACGACTTCGAGGGGGCGTTCCGGATCGCGCGCCGCGCGGGGCTGCTGTCGGTGCCGCACGGCGGTGAGCTGCTCGGCCCGGCCAGCGTCCGGGAGTGCCTGGAGATCCTGCGGGCCGACCGGATCGGGCACGGCGTGCGGGCCGTGGAGGACCCGGCGCTGCTGGAGCGGATCGTGGAACGCGGGGTGACGCTGGAGGTCTGCCCTTCCTCGAACGTGGCGCTGGGGGTGGCTCGGTCGGTGGCGGCGGTGCCGCTGCGTCCCCTGTTCGAGGGCGGCGCGCGGCTGGCGCTGGGAGCCGACGACCCGCTGCTGTTCGGGTCCCGGCTGGCGCGCCAGTACGAGCTGGCGCGCACCGAGCACGGCTTCACCGACGCGGAGCTGGCCGAGCTGGCGCGGATGTCGGTCCGGGGCTCGGCGGCCCCGGAGGACATCCGCAAACGGCTGCTGGACGACATCGACGCGTGGCTGGCCACTCCCCCGCCGGGGCAGGCCACGGCGGCGACCGGCTGAGGCGCCTGCTCACTCGGCCAGCGCGCCGTTCCACAGGCCCTGGCGTTCCAGGTGGGCGATGAGCAGCTCGCCGGCGCGTACGACGTGGACGCGCATGGCGGTCCCGGCCTTGGCGGGGTCGGCCTCGCGGAGGGCCTCCAGGACGCTTTCGTGGTCGTCGAGGGCGGTGCGGGGCCAGGCGGGCATCCTGCCGTACAGGCCGCGCGGGACGTACCGGGCGACCGAGCCCAGCGACCAGGCGAGCTTGGCGGAGCGGGCGGCGAGGTTGATCGAGCGGTGGAAGCCGTGGTTGTGCTCCTCCACCAGGTCGATCCGGCCGTCGGCGACCGCCTGGCCCATGGCGTGCTGGATGGCGGTCAGCTCCTTGAGCCCGCCGGTGGTCATGGTGCGGGCGGCGCGGGCGGCCAGCTCGGCGGCGATCCCGGCCTGCACCCAGAACAGGTCCTTGACGTCCTGGCGGGACAGCGGGGCGACCACGAACCCGCGGCGGGGTTCGAGCTGGACGAAGCCCTCGCTGCGCAGCGACTGCAGGGCTTCGCGGACCGGGGTGACGCTGATGCCGAACTCGGCGGCCAGCCGTTCCAGCCGGAGGTACTGACCCGGCCGGACCCGCCCGTCCATGATCATCTCACGGAGGCCGGCGGCCACCTCGTCGCTGAGCTGCGGTCGTGTCCCGATGCGCGGTCCCGCCACGTCAACCCGCCCCATGGGGCCCTTCCGCGGAGGGGGCACCGCGGCTCGAAAGGACCCCCCTTTTCATGATGCGTCGCGAACACCGCATCCGAAACGCGCGAACCGCGTGGACTCTGTCAGAGCCGGACGCCGACCATGACGGGCTCGTTCACCAGCTCCACGCCGAACGCGTCCCGCACCCCGTCCCGCACCTGGCGGGCCAGCGCCAGCAGGTCGGCGGTGCGGCCCCGGCCGTCGGGGTTGGTGAGCGCGAGGGTGTGCTTGGTGGAGATCCGCACGGGGCCGAGGGCGTGGCCGCGGGCGAACCCGGCCCGGTCGATCAGCCAGGCGGCGGAGGTCTTGGTGCGCCCGCCGCTCTCGGGGTAGCGGGGGAACTCCACGCCGGGGCCGAGGCGTTCGGCGACGCGGCGTTCGAGGTCGGCGAGCTGCGCGGCGTCCAGGATCGGGTTGGTGAAGAACGACCCGGCGCTGCGGGTGTCGGGGTCGTCGGGGTCCAGCACCATGCCCTTGCCGCGGCGCAGCTCCAGCACGGCCTTGCGGGCGTCGTGGAGGGGGACGCGGTCGCCGGGCCGCACGCCGAGGGTGCGGGCGAGTTCGGCGTAGGCGAGGGGCCGGGACTCCTCGCTCTCCTCCAGGGCGAACGTCACGTCGAGCACGACGTACCGGTCGGTGCCCTTGAAGACGCTGTTGCGGTAGGTGAAGCCGCACGCGGCGTGGTCGAGGACGACGGTCTCGCGGGCCTGCCGGTCGTACGCGCGGACGCGGACGACGGTCTCGCTGACGTCCTGGCCGTACGCGCCGACGTTCTGGATGGGGGTGGCGCCGACGAGGCCGGGGATGCCGGACAGGCACTCGATCCCGGCGAGCCCGTCGGCGACGCAGGCGGCGACGAACGGCTCCCACTCCTCGCCCGCCTGGGCGGTGACGAGGACCTTGCCGGGGCGTCCGGGGTCGCCGCGCCGGGTGACGCCCCGCCCGGCGACGTGCACGACGGTGCCGCCGAAGCCCTCGTCGGCGACCACCAGGTTGCTGCCGCCGCCGAGGACGAGGACGGGCTCGCCCTGCTCGTCGGCGGTGCGGACGGCGGCGACGAGTTCGTCCTCGGTGGCCGCCTCCACGAACCGGCGTGCCGGGCCGCCCAGCCGCAGGGTGGTGTACCCGGCCAGGTTCACGTGTTCGCAGAGCACGGCCATCGGCTCCTCCAGCGGTGTCCGGTGGTCGGGGGGGGGGGGGGGGG
>DATADI010000379.1:0-7306 GCA_036258615.1 Thermomonospora sp.
TCGTACGGTGCGCGCACCTCGGCCCGGCCGTTCTCACCGGCCGGGATCCACTCGCCGTTGATCAGCATGCCGGGTATGTCGAAGCGGGCCTCGTCGGTGTTCATCGTGCCCTCCCTTGCCCCTGGGGGTCGGCGTCTGTCGGGGGGTCGTTATGCCCCGCAGGCGGGTACTGATCCAGGCGAAATCGGGTCTTGCGCCACGTGGTGTGAGGTCTGACACGATGGCGACTGGAGGCCCCGTCCCAACCCCGGGCGAGGGCTCCGACCGTCGGCCGGTCGCGGTGACCCCGTGTCCCGGCCCTGGACGAGGAGTGAGACGTGACCATCGACTCCGCGCACGACGCCGCCGGGCCCCCGGGCCTTCCCGAGGCCCCGGCCCCCGAGCTGATCCAGCTGCTCACCCCCGAGGGCATCCGGGTCGAGCACCCGGACTACCCGCTGGACCTGACCCCCGAGGAGGTCCGCGGGCTCTACCGGGACCTGGTGATGGTCCGCAAGATCGACCTGGAGGCGGTCGCGCTGACCCGCCAGGGCGAGCTGGGCCTGTGGGCGTCGCTGCTGGGCCAGGAGGCCGCGCAGGTCGGCTCCGGCCGGGCGCTGCTGGACCGCGACATGGTGTTCCCCACCTACCGGGAGCACGGGGTGGCCTGGTGCCGGGGGCTCGACCCGCTGCGGCTGCTGGCCCTGTTCCGGGGCCTGAGCAACTGCGGGTGGGGCCCCGACGAGCACAACTTCCACATGTACACGATCGTGATCGGCAGCCAGACGCTGCACGCCGCCGGGTACGCCATGGGCGTCCAGCGCGACGGCGTCCTGGGCACCGAGAACGCCGCCGCCACCATCGCCTACTTCGGCGACGGGGCCACCTCCCAGGGCGACGTGAACGAGTCGTTCGTGTTCGCCTCGGTGTTCAACGCGCCGATCGTGTTCTTCTGCCAGAACAACCAGTGGGCCATCTCCGAGCCGCTGGAGAAGCAGACCCGCATCCCGCTGTACCGGCGGGCGCAGGGCTTCGGCTTCCCCGGCATCCGGGTGGACGGCAACGACGTGTTCGCGTGCCTGGCCGTCACCCGCCGCGCCCTGGAGGCCGCCCGCACCGGCCAGGGCCCCACCCTCATCGAGGCGTTCACGTACCGGATGGGGGCGCACACCACCACCGACGACCCGACCCGCTACCGGCTGGCCGCCGAGCTGGAGTCCTGGAAGCTCAAGGACCCCATCGAACGCGTCAAGGCGTACCTGGTCAGGAACGAGCAGGCCGACGCCGCCTTCTTCGCCGAGGTGGACGCCGAGGCCAAGCAGTACGCCACCGACCTGCGCCGCCGCTGCCTGGAGATGCCGGACCCCGAGCCCCTGGCCATCTTCGAGCACGTGTACGCGCAGGACCATCCGCTGATCAGTGAGGAGCAGCGCCGGTTCGCCGAGTACCTGGAGTCGTTCGATGACTGAAGCACAGACGCTGACGCTGGCGAAGGCGCTGAACGAGGGGTTGCGGCGGGCGCTGGACTCCGACCCGAAGGTGCTGGTGATGGGGGAGGACGTC
This sequence comes from Thermomonospora sp., assembly GCA_036258615.1. Lineage (GTDB taxonomy): Bacteria > Actinomycetota > Actinomycetes > Streptosporangiales > Streptosporangiaceae > Thermomonospora. The sequence goes on from DATADI010000379.1 coordinate 1,543, forward strand.
GGCCGGCTCGGCGGCGTCTTCCGGGTGACCGACGGGCTGCAGAAGGACTTCGGTGAGGAGCGGGTGATCGACACGCCGCTCGCCGAGTCCGGGATCGTGGGCACCGCGATCGGCCTGGCCCTGCGGGGCTACCGGCCGGTGGTGGAGATCCAGTTCGACGGGTTCGTGTTCCCGGCCGCCGACCAGATCATCACCCAGCTCGCCAAGATGCACCTGCGGTCGCTGGGGGCCGTGAGGCTGCCGGTGGTGATCCGGATCCCGTGCGGCGGCGGCATCGGGGCGGTGGAGCACCACAGCGAGTCCCCCGAGGCGTACTTCACCCACACGGCGGGGCTGCGGGTGGTGGCCTGCTCCAACCCGTCCGACGCGTACACGATGATCCAGCAGGCGGTGACCTGCGACGACCCGGTGATCTTCTTCGAGCCCAAGCGGCGCTACTGGGACAAGGCGCAGGTCGACACCCAGGGCGGGCCGGACGGGTGGACGCCGTTCGACCGGGCGCGGGTGGTGCAGCCGGGTGACGACGTCACGGTGCTCGCGTACGGGCCGATGGTGAAGACCTGCCTGGAGGCCGCCTCGGCGGCGCTGGAGGAGGGCCGGTCGCTGGAGGTCATCGACCTGCGGTCGCTGAACCCGCTCGACATCGACACCGTGGTGTCCTCGGTGGAGCGCACCGGGCGCTGCGTGGTGGTGCACGAGGCCCCCGTGTTCTCCGGGTACGGGGCGGAGCTGGCGGCGCGGATCACCGAGCGGTGCTTCTACCACCTGGAGGCCCCGGTGCTGCGCGTCGGCGGGTTCTCCACGCCGTACCCGCCGTCCCGGCTGGAGGACCACTACCTGCCGGACCTGGACCGGGTGATGGACGCCGTCGACCGGGCGACGGGGTGGTGACCGCCGTGGGCGAGGTGAAGCAGTTCAGGCTGCCCGACGTGGGCGAGGGCCTCACCGAGGCGGAGATCGTCCGCTGGCACGTCCAGCCCGGCGACACCGTCGAGGTCAACCAGATCATCGTGGAGATCGAGACCGCCAAGGCCGTGGTGGAGCTGCCCTGCCCGTTCGAGGGCGTGGTGACCGAGCTGCTGGCCGAGGAGGGGCGGACGGTGGACGTCGGCGTCCCGATCATCTCCGTGGACGTCTCCGGCGACGCCCCGGCGGTGGCCACGCCGGTGTCGGAGCCGCCCGCGCAGGCCGCCGCCGTCAAGGAGGACCTGGTGCCCTCGGCGGCCCGGGCCCCTGAGCCGGGCGAGGCGAAGCGGCAGCCGGTGCTGGTCGGGTACGGGGTGAAGCCGGGCGCGACCCGGCGGCGTCCCCGCAAGCGGCCGTCGCCGGTGCGGCATCCACAGCCTGTGGACCGGTCGGCGCGGGCGCTGGCCAAGCCCCCGGTCCGCAAGCTGGCCCGGGACCTCGGCGTGGACCTGTCCACGATCACCGGGACCGGCCCGCACGGCTCGATCACCCGCGAGGACGTCCGGCTCGCCGCCACCCCGGCCCCGGCTCCGGCTCCCGCTCCGGCTGCGGTGAAGGCCGCGCCGGAGGGTGTTCCCGGGCCGGAGATGCCGATCCCGGCGGGGATCACGGGCGCGCCCGAGCGCGAGGAGCGGATCCCGGTGCGCGGGGTGCGCAAGAGCACCGCCGCGGCCATGGTCCGGTCGGCGTACACCGCGCCGCAGGTCACCGAGTTCCTGCAGGTGGACGTCACCGAGATGATGGAGACGGTGGCGCGGCTGCGGGAATTGCCGGAGTTCGCCGAGGTGCGGGTGTCCCCGCTGCTGCTGGTGGCGCGGGCGCTGCTCACCGCGGTGCGACGGCACCCGATGATCAACTCCACCTGGGTGGACGGCGGCGGGGACGGCGACGAGATCGTCGTGCGGCACTACGTCAACCTGGGCATCGCCGCCGCCACCCCGCGCGGCCTGCTCGTCCCCAACATCAAGGACGCCGACCGGCTCACCCTGCCGGAGCTGGCCGCCGCCCTCACCCGGCTCACCGAGACGGCGCGGGCGGGCAAGGCGCAGCCCGCCGACCTGACCGGCGGCACGATCACCATCACCAACGTGGGCGTCTTCGGCGTGGACGCGGGCACCCCGATCCTGACCCCGGGCGAGGCCGCCATCCTCGCCTTCGGCCAGGTCAGGGACATGCCCTGGGTCCACGAGGGCGAACTGGCGATCCGCCGGGGCACCACGCTGTCCCTGGCGTTCGACCACCGCATCGTGGACGGCGAACTCGGCTCCGCCGTCCTCCGCGACGTCGGCGCGATGCTGGAGAACCCCCTCCGCCTCCTCGCCTGGAGCTGACCCAGCGTTCCGGAGCCCCGTCCGTGCAGGTCGCGGGCGGGGCTCCGGCCGTCCGGAAAATTCTTGAGAAAGTCGCGGGCGGTTGTCGAAAGCGGGCCTCCCCGTTCGAAGCGTTGTCAGAAGGCCGGGAGAGGACCGGCCGACGAGCGCCGAGGAGCACCGCCATGACCGCCACGATGACCTGTGACCGTCCGACCGCCACGACCCGTTCGCTGCTGGGGTACGGGGTGCTGGCCGGGCCGCTGTACGTGACCGTCGCGGTGGCGCAGGGGCTGACCCGGGAGGGGTTCGACTTCACCCGTCACCAGTGGAGTCTGCTGGCCCTCGGGGACCTGGGGTGGATCCAGGTCGTCAACTTCCTGGTGGCCGCCGCGACCACGCTGGCGGCGGCCGTGGGGCTGCGGCGGGCGCTGGGCGGCTGGGCGCCCCGGCTGGTGGCGGTGTTCGGGCTGAGCCTGGTGGCCGCCGCCGTCTTCCGCGCCGACCCGGCGCTGGGCTTCCCCGCCGGGACCCCGGACGGGCCCGGCACGGTGACCCTGGAGGGGATGCTGCACCTGATGGCGGGGACGGTCGGGTTCCCGTGCCTGGTCGCCGCCTGCTTCGTGACGGCCCGCCGGGACGCCGGGACGGGCTGGGCCGTCTACTCGCGGATCACCGGGGCCTTCTTCGCGGTATCGTTCGCCGCCGTGATCGTGGGCGCGGGGGCCGCCTGGGCCAACCTGACCTTCACCGCCGGAGTCCTCGCCGCCTGGGCCTGGCTGTCGGCCCTGTCCCTGCGGACGTACCGCAACGCCTGAAACCCCCGGAAAATCCCTCGAAGGAGAGTCGTCATGCGCTACCTGATCACCCTCAAGACCACCCGCCAGCCCGCCGGCCCGCCGCCCGCCGACCTGATGGAGGCCATCATGAAGCTCGGCGAGGAGGCCACCAGGTCCGGGGCCCTGCTCGACAACTCCGGGCTCGCCCCCAGCGCCGAGGGCGCCCGCGTCACCCTCACCGAGGGCCGTCTCGGGGTCACCGACGGGCCGTTCGCCGAGGCCAAGGAACTCATCAGCTACGCCCTCTACCAGGTCCGTTCCAAGGAGGAGGCCGTGGAGTGGGCGTCCCGGTTCCTGCGGTTGCACCGCGACCACTGGGAGGGCTGGGAGGGCGAGGCGGACGTGCTGCGCGTGTTCGGCCCCGAGGACTTCGCCTGACCCACCGCGCTCCAGGGTCCCCGGCCGGTTCCGGCCGGGGACCTTCGCGTGGTTGGATCGGGCCGCATGACGGACAGCGACCCCCGCCGGGTGGTCGAGGCGGTGTGGCGGATGGAGTCCGCCCGGATCATCGCGGCGCTGGCGCGGATGGTCCACGACGTCGGCCAGGCCGAGGAACTCGCCCAGGACGCCCTGCTGCTGGCGCTGGAACAGTGGCCGCGCGACGGCGTCCCCGACAACCCCGGCGGCTGGCTGATGCTCACCGCCAAGCACCGCGCCATCGACCTGCTGCGCCGCAACACCCGGTACGCCGACAAGCTCGCCGAGGTGGGCCGGGACGCGCTGACGCGGCAGCGGTCCGCCGAGGACGAGGTCACCGAGGCCCTGGCCGACCCGATCGGCGACGACCTGCTGCGGCTGCTGTTCACCGCCTGCCATCCGGTGCTGCCCGCCGAGGGACGCCTCGCCCTGACCCTGCGGCTGCTCGGCGGGCTGACCACCCGCGAGATCGCCCGCGCCTTCCTGGTCCCCGAGGCCACCGTGGGCCAGCGGATCTCCCGCGCCAAGCGCACCCTGACCGAGCGGCGGGTCCCTATCGAACTGCCGCCCGCGGAGGAACTGCCCGCCCGGCTCGGCTCCGTGCTGGAGGTCGTCTACCTGATCTTCAACGAGGGGTACGCGGCGACCAGCGGCGACGGCTGGACGCGCCCGTCGCTGTGCGAGGAGGCCCTGCGGCTGGGCCGGATCCTGGCGGGCCTCATGCCGGACGAGCCCGAGGTCCACGGCCTGGTCGCGCTGATGGAGATCCAGGCGTCCCGGCTGGCCGCCCGCACGGGCCCCGACGGCGAACCCGTGCTGCTGCCCGACCAGGACCGCACCCTGTGGGACCGCCTTCTCATCCGGCGCGGCCTGGCGGCCCTGGCCCGCGCCGAGGCCCTCGGCACCCTCGGCCCGTACGGGCTCCAGGCCGCCATCGCCGCGTGCCACGCCCGCGCCCTGTCGGCCGAGGACACCGACTGGGAACGGATGGCCGCCCTCTACCGCGTCCTCGCCCACGTGGCCCCGTCCCCGGTCGTGGAGCTGAACCGCGCCGTGGCGGTCGCCATGGCGTACGGGCCCGCCGAGGGCCTGCGCATCGTGGACACGCTGGTGGACGACCGTTCGCTGCGCTCCTATCCGCAGCTCCCGGCCGTCCGGGGCGACCTGCTGTCCCGCCTGGGCCGTCACGCCGAGGCCCGCGCCGAGTTCGAACGCGCCGCCGCCCTGACGTCCAACGAACGCGAACAGGCCCTCTACCTCTCCCGCGCCGCCGTCAGCCGCTGAGGCCGGCCAGTCCGCGCGCGGTGGCCGGTGGCGGGGCATGGCAATGCCTCGATGGGGATGTAACAATGTTATGCGCCACCGGAGCCCGTGTTCCTCCGAGCCCTTGGAGCGCGCATGCGCCTGTCCGCCCTCGCCGCCGCCGTGCTGTCCTTCCTCGCCCTCCTCGCCGTACCCGCCCGTGCGGCGGCCCCGGAGTACTACCTGGCCCTGGGTGACTCGCTGTCCGTCGGAGCCCAGGTGGGGCAGGGGCCCACCGACGAGGGCTACACCGACGTCCTGTACGCCTCGCTGAAGGAGCGCCACCCCGACCTGCGGCTGGTGAAGCTCGGCTGCGGTGGGGAGACGACCACGACCATGCTTCAGGGCGGGATCTGCTCCTATCCCGCCGGTTCGCAGCTGAAGGCCGCCGAGGCGTTCCTCAGGGAGCACTCGGGCCAGGTCCGGTACGTCACCCTCAACATCGGCGCGAACGACACCAACTGCGTGCTGAACGGTGACCTCGCGTGTGGTGTCGTCGGCGTGGGCTCCATCGTCGCCAACCTTCCGCAGATCACCGGCCGCCTCCGCGAGGCGGGCGGCGACACCCCGGTGTACGCGGGGATGACCTACTACAACCCCGGCCTGGCCGCCTGGGTGTCGGGGACCGGCGGGCGGGCCGTGGCCGTGGCGTCGGTGGGCCTGGTGGACGTGTTCAACGCCTACGAGAGCACCGTCTACGGGGCCAACGGATTCAAGGTCGCCGACGTCAGCGCCGCCTTCTCCACCCACGACTTCGCCACGAAGGTCGAGCTGGCCCCGTACGGCACGATCCCGCTGAACGTGGCGCGGATCTGCACGTGGACGTACCAGTGCTCCGACAACGACGGGCACGCCACCGCCGCCGGATACCGGAAGATCGCCGAGACCTTCCTGAGCACCCTCTCCTGACCCCGCGGCGGCGTCCCCGGC
>DATADI010000380.1:0-2329 GCA_036258615.1 Thermomonospora sp.
CTTGACGCCCTGGAACTGCCCGATCGGACGGCCGAACTGCTCACGGATCTTCGCGTACGCCACGGCGTCGTCCAGCACCCGCCCGGCGACCCCGCACGCCTCCGCGCCGAACAGCACCACCGCGAGGTCGCCGACCGGCCCTGCGAACTCTGTGAAGGTGACGCCGTCCACCGTGACGTCGCCGACCGGACGGGTGAGGTCCAGGGACTCGGCCTCGGTCACCGTGACGTCCGCCGCGTCTACCAGGGCCCACCGGTCCTCGCCGAGCGGAAGCACGAACAGGTCCGCGAGCGGCGCGCCGAGCACCGTCGTGGCCGTGCCCTGGAGCGTCCCGCCGTCCGTGACGGTGAGGTCGCCGCGCAGCGCCACGGCCGCCGTCCGCGAGCCGTCGGCGAGGGACGGCAGCACCTCGGCCTTCGTGGCGTCCCCCGCGAAGGCGGCGACGGCCGCCGCCGCGAGCACCGTCGGGAGGTACGGCCCCGGGGCGAGCGCCCGGCCCAGTTCCTCGGCGACGACGGCCTGCTCGACCAGCCCGAACCCCTGGCCGCCGAACTCCTCGGGAACGTGCAGCCCCAGCAGGCCCTGCTCGGCGAGCCGACCCCAGAACTCCGGGCGTCCCTCGCGCCGGGGCGCGTCCACCTCGTCCCGTACGACCGTCGCGGTGATGTGCCGCTCGGCCAGCCCGCGTACCGACGCGGCCAGCGCCTGGTGCTCCTCGGTCAGCCCGATCGCCATGGCTCCGCCTCTCTCCGGGGGGAGCCTCAGCCTAGTAGAACGCTATTCGGTCTTGGCGGGCTTCAGTGTGGTGAGGAACAGCGTCACGTCCGGCCAGTGCTTGCGGTGCGTGTTCGGCATCGCCGCGAACGCCACCGAGGGCGCCCGGCGGCCGGTGTCGATCACCGCGACCGCCACGACCTCGCCGGTCGCCCGCTCCCCGGGCCGCTTGAACGTCAGGTACGAGCTCATCAGCCAGCCCTTGCGCCCGCCCACGGTGAGCTCCTGCGACGCCAGCGGACGGCTCCGGTGCCGGAACGCGTAGTACCGGTCGATCATCGCGTCCAGCGCCCGCGCGGTCACCGGCCTGAGGCTGCCGGGCCCCTCGTACTCGGCGGCCAGCGACGCCGGGAGCACCCCGGTCAGCAGCCGCCCGGCGACCTCCCGGCCGCCCCGGCCCTCGGTGACCACCTGCTGCCCGGTCCAGCCCTTGACGGCCAGCGCGCTGCCCGCGGCGGCGGCCCGCCACGGCGCGGCGAACCGCGGATACGCCAGCCCGGCCCGCCGGTCGGCGACCATCCCCGTCGTCCGGGTCGGCCGCCCGGAGAAGCGCGGCATGGCCTTGTCCGGCGGCAGCTTCGCCTGCGGCGGCGCGGACGGCGTCTGCTGCCCCTGCGGCACGGGCCGCTCGGCACTCGGCACGGACGGCGTCGGCGCGGGCGCGGGATCCTCACCGCGCTGGAGGTAGAAGTACCCCCCGCCTGCCGCCAAGGCCACCACGAGCACACCGACCCCGACCAGCAGCCCCACCCGGGACCGCCCGCCGCTCTCGTACTCCTCGGCCAGATCGCGGGTGCTCCGCCCCTCGCGGTGCTCGCGGACCTCCTCGTCGATCCAGTCGGGCATCCGCCAGTTGCCGCTGCTCGGCTTACCGGGCCGGACGGGCGCGTTCGCCCCGGGCAACTCGACCGGCGCGTAGTCGGGATTCCCCTCCTCGTCGCCCCCGGGCCCGTCGAACAGCGACCCCTCCCACCCGGGCCGCTCCCCCGGGCCACGCTCCCGGTCACCCCCGGCGGTCTCCCCGGCCACCGGCGCCACCCGAACGTCCCCCGAGCTCTCGACCGTCTCCCCGGCCCCGAAGCCCGACGACTCCCCCATTACCTCAAAGCCAACACCGCCACCGGCCGAAGCCCCGAACCCGGAACCCCCACCGATCCCAGAAGCACCAGCGCTCGAATCGGAGACATCCGAACCACCGGCAGACACACCGAAACCAGGCGAGTCCCCAACGGACAGACCCCCCGTGGAGACGTCGTCCGACGCGCCGTAGGCCGAGGCCCCAGCGGGCGACGCAGGGGCGTCCGAAGCCTCAGCAGGCGCACCGTAACCAGACGGTCCCACGACCGGCATACCCCCCGTGGACGCCTCACCGGCCCCAGAGGCACCAGCACTCGGAACGGAAGCGTCAGCAGCCACGCCGAAGGCGGGCGAATCCATGACAGGCAGCCCACCCGTGGAACCGTCATCAGACCCACCCAAGCCCGGAACACCAGAGGGCGCACCAAAGGCGGGCGAATCCGTGACGGGCAAGCCGCCCGTGGAGCCGTCATCGGAC
>DATADI010000381.1:0-11756 GCA_036258615.1 Thermomonospora sp.
GGGGGGGCCCGGCCGACCGGCCCACCAGCATGGGGAAGGTGTCCAGCCGGACGGCCACCGGGATCTCGGGCTCGCGGACGAGCGCCGGGACGAACGCGAGCATCGCCGGGCCGCCCAGCACCAGCCCGACGCCCATGAGCAGGGACGAGCCGAGGATCATCCCCCGGGTCGCGAGGCCGTCGCCGGTCTCGACCAGGCACCAGGCGCCGAGCGCCGCCGACCCGGCGACGCAGAACAGCCGGCCGGCGATGATCTGGCGCCTGCGGTCCCCGCGGTCGGCGGCGACGCCGCTGGCGCCCACGAAGAGCAACTGCGGCCCGAACTGCGCGAGGCTGACCAGCCCGACGAACAGCAGGGAGCCGGTCACCTGGTACGCCAGCACCGCGGCGATGACGTTGTGGCTCCACAGCCCGACGAGGGACAGCGTCTTGCCGAAGAAGTAGGGACCGAAACGACGGTCCCCGAGCAGGGCCAGGGCGGTACGCGGTCGTACCTCGGTCACGGGCGCCACCCTTCGCTAGGCAAACTAAATATTTAGTATATGAAGCGGTCCAGGGGCGGCCCCGGGCGGGTCACCGGGCGGCCCGCCTTGACGGCCTGGCCAGGCAGCTATAAAATAAAATATATTCTATCTCCGAAGGGATCCCATCATGCCTGGTCTGTACTTCGAGGAGTTCGAGCCCGGCGCGGTCATCGAGCACACCACGCGGCGCACGGTGACCGAGTACGACAACGTGCTGTTCAGCACGCTGACGCTGAACCTCGCGCCGCTGCACCTCGACGCGGAGTACAGCAAGGGCTCGATCCACGGTCAGCGCCTGGTCAACAGCCTCTTCATCCTCGGCCTGGTCTCCGGCCTCTCGGTGCCGGACACCACCCAGGGCACGACCCTCGGCAACCTGGGCTTCGAGGAGGTCAGGTTCCCCAACCCCGTCTTCCACGGGGACACGATCCGCGCGCGCACCGAGATCGTCAGCAAGCGGGAGTCCCGGAGCCGGAACGACTCGGGGATCGTGATCTTCCGGCACTACGGCGTGAACCAGCGTGACGAGATCGTCTGCGACGCGCGCCGCGCCGGGTTGATGCTCAAGCGCTCCGCCGCCGGGCAGCCGTCCGCGGCCGGTTCCTGACCCGACGAAGAGAGGACTCGGTCATGCTAGGGACCGAAGCGTCACGCGCTCCCGCCTGGGTGCCCGGCGAGGCATGGCGCGAGCGCAGCCGGCTGCTGGCGGCGATGCGCCGGTGGGGCCACGCCGACGTCGAGGATCTGCACCGCGCGTCGGTCGCCGACCCCGAGTGGTTCTGGCGTGCCGTGGTGGAGGACCTCGCCATCACCTTCAGCGAGCCGTTCGAGCGCGTGCTCGACGACCGCGAGGGCAAGCCGTTCCCCCGCTGGTTCACCGGAGGGCGGATCAACGCGGCGACCCTGTGCTCGCATCGCCACGCGACGGGCGAGAACGCCGGTAGGACGGCGCTCGTCTACGAGGGCGACGACGGGCGGCGCCGCTCGCTGACCTACGCAGAACTGGACCGGGAGGTCCGCCGGTTCGCGGCCAACCTGGTGCGCCTCGGCGTCCGGCGCGGAGACCGGGTGGTGCTGTTCCTGCCGGTCGTCCCCGAGGCCGTGGTGGCCTTCCTGGGCGTCGCGATGATCGGCGCCATCTCGGTCCCCGCCTTCACCGGCTACGGCCCGGAGGCCCTCGCCGCCCGGCTGCGGGACTCCGCGGCGGTGCTGCTCGTCACCGCGGACGGGACCACCCGGCGCGGCAGGCGCGTACCGCTGAAGCGGACCGCCGACGAGGCCCTGGAGTCCGCGCCCACGGTCCGCGACGTCGTGGTGGTCCGCCACCTCGCGGACGGGGCCGAGATGCGCGCGGGACGCGACGTCTACTGGGACGAGCTGCCCGCGGACCCGGAGCCGGTCGCGACGGCGGACACCGAGGCGAACGACCCGCTCACCATCGTCTACACCTCGGGCACCACCGGGAGGCCCAAGGGGATCGTGCACTCCCACGCGGGCCTGGCGGTCAAGGCCGCGGTCGACTTCGCCTACGGCTTCGACGTGCACGCCGACGACGTGGTCTCGTGGATCACCGACATGGGCTGGCTGGTCGGCCCGCTCCTCATCATGGGGCCGCTCCAGCTCGGGGCGACGATCGTCCTCGTCGAGGGGGTGCCCGACCACCCCGCACCCGACCGGATGTGGCGGATCGTCGAGCGCAACGGCGTCACCGTCCAGGGCATCGCGCCCACGGCCGCCCGCGCGATCAGGTCCGCCGCCGACGGTCCGCCGACCGGCCTCGGCACCCTGCGCGCGTTCGTGTCCACCGGCGAGGCCTGGGACGAGCCCACGTGGTGGTGGCTGTTCCGGGACGTCGGCGGGACCACCCGGCCGATCATCAACTACAGCGGCGGCACCGAGGTCGGCGGCGGCCTGCTGGTCGGCTACCCGTTCCTGCCCATGGAGGCGGCGTCGTTCAACGGCCCGCTGCCCGGCGTCGACGCCACCGTCCTGGACCAGGACGGCAGGCCGGTGACCGGCCAGGTGGGGGAGCTGGCCGTGCGGAACACCTTCCCGGGCATGACGCACGCCTTCTGGCGGGACCGGGAACGGTACCTGGAGACGTACTGGAGCCGGTGGGAGGGCGTCTGGCTGCACGGTGACCTGGCCAGCGTGGACGCGCACGGCACCTGGCTCGTCCACGGGCGCTCCGACGACACCCTCAAGCTGTCCGGGCGGCGGGTCGGCCCGGCCGAGATCGAGACGGCGCTGCTGAAGGACCCGCGGATCGCCGAGGCGGCCGTCATCGGCGTGCCCGACCAGCGGCGTGGCCAGCGGGCGGTGGCCTTCGTGGTGCTGCGCGAGGACGGCGTCGACCACGCCGACCTGGCCGCCACCGCCGTGCGGAACGCGGGCCGGTCGTTCGCCCCGGCGCTGCACGTCGTGCCGACGCTGCCGAAGACCAAGAACGGCAAGATCATGCGCCGTGCGATCCGCGCCCGGCATCTCGGGGAGCAGCCGGGTGACCTGTCGTCGCTCGACCCCGCGACCCCGCTGGACGACATCCCGGTTGCCGAGGACTGAGAGGGACGGGCCATGGAAGAGAACAACGTCGACGTCGTACGGAAGGCCACGCGTGAGCTGGCGCGGCGGTTCGACTACGAGTACTGGCTGGAGAAGGACCGCAAGGCCGAGTACCCCTGGGAGTTCGTGAAGGCCTTCGCCGACGGCGGATGGCTCGGCGCGATGATCCCCGAGGAGTACGGCGGGATCGGGCTCGGGCTGGCCGAGTCGGCCGTGATGATGTCGGAGATCGCGGCGTCCGGCGCGGGCATGAGCGGCGGGTCGGCGATCCACTTCTACGTCTTCCCGCCCGCCCCGATCCTGCGGCACGGCTCGGAGGAGATGAAGCGGGAGTACCTGCCGAAGCTGGCCAGGGGCGAGCTGCTGATGGCGTTCGCCGTCACCGAGCCCACCGCCGGCGTGGACACCTCCCGGATCAAGACCCGGGCCGAGAGGATCGACGGCGGCTGGCTGGTCAACGGCCAGAAGGTGTGGATCACCAACGCGCAGAACGCCCACAAGATCCTGCTGCTGGCCCGCACGTCGCCGCGCCGGGACGACAAGCCGCTGCACGGCATGACGCTGTTCTTCACCGACCTGGACCGGAGCCGGATCACCGTCCGGGAGATCGAGAAGCTCGGCCGCGCGTCGATCGACTCCAACGAGCTGTTCATCGACAACCTCGAGGTGGGCGACGACGAGGTGGTCGGCGAGGTCGACAAGGGCTTCTACCACCTGCTCGACGGGCTCAACCCCGAGCGCACCGTCGTCGGGATGGAGGGCATCGGCCTCGGCCGCGCGGCGCTGGAACTGGCCACGAAGTACGCCAACGACCGGGTCGTCTTCGACCGCCCGATCGGCAAGAACCAGGCCGTCTCGCACCCGCTCGCCGACTCGTGGATCCGGCTGGAGGCCGCGGAGATGATGGCGATGAAGGCGGCGGCGCTGTTCGACGCGCACGAGCCCTGCGGCCCCGAGTCGGCCGCGGCGAAGTTCCTCGGCGCCGAGGCCGGGTTCGACGCGTGCGACCGGGCGCTCCAGGTCCACGGCGGCTTCGGCTACGCCAAGGAGTACCACGTCGAGCGGCTGTGGCGGGAGGTCCGGCTGCTCCGCAACGCCCCGTTCTCCCAGGAGATGGTGCTCAACTTCATCTCCACCCAGGTGCTCGGACTGCCCAGGTCCTACTGAGACGGTCCGCCGCCGTCAGCCCGCCGCGCCGCGCAGCGTCCGGCCGCCGTCCACGATGACCTGCGTTCCGGTCATGAAGGAGGACAGGTCGGAGGCGAGGAACAGCGCCACCCGGCCCATCTCGTCCGCCAGGCCGATCCGCCCCATCGGGACCGTCTTCTCGAACTCCCTGACCGCCGCGTCGTCCAGCACCCGGCTGAGGCCGGGGGTGCGGGTCCCGCCGGGGCACAGGTTGTTGACCGCGATCCCGTGCGGCGCCAGCTCCAGCGCCATGGTCTTGATCAGCCCCGCGACGCCGGACTTCGACGCGGCGTAGTGCGCCAGGCCCAGCACAGAGGGGTTCACCGACTCGACGGAGTTCACGGTGATGATCTTCCCGCCGCGGCCCTGCTCGATCATCCGGCGGGCGGCCGCCTGCGAGCAGAACAGGACGCCGAGCAGGTTGACCTCCAGGGTCCGCCGCGCGACGTCCGGGGTCAGGTCCAGGAACGCCGATCCCTGGTAGACGCCGGCGTTGTTCACCAGGATGTCCAGGCCGCCGAACGCGTCGACGGCGGCGCGCACCATCGCGTCCGCGTCCTCGGGACGGCTGACGTCGCCGACGACCGCCCGGACCCGGCCCGCCCCGGTGAACTCCAGCGCCGCCTTCTCCGCGGTCTCCTTGTCGACGTCCGCGAGGACGACGTTCGCGCCGGCCTCGTGCAGGCGGCGGACGACGCCGAGGCCGATCCCCTGCGCACCGCCGGTGACCAGCGCGGTCCTGCCGCTCAGGTCGACCAGTTCGGGGAGGGAGGCCGATTCCGAAGTAGTGAAAAAGGTCATATGTAGAATATATCATGTACGACTCACGTCGGCCAAGGCGTCGGTGCGGGCCATGCCCGGGCCAAGGCCGGAATTCGCCGAATGACTTGCCCAAGGGCATGCAAAATATAAGATGTAGGATCTCGCTCGATCTCCTGGAGTATGCGCGTGGCGAAGAACGAGGACGACGACCGGCCCCGCCGGGGGGTCCGCCGGCACCCGGTGCGCCGCCGTATCGGGTCGCTGCTCGTCATGCCCCTGCTGTCGCTGGTGGTGCTCTGGTCGTTCGCCGCCGCCACCTCGCTCGGGCTGGCGCTCGACCGGCTGGAGTTCACCCGGGTGATCGACGACGTCCACCTCCCCGCGTTCCGGTTGCAGACCGTGCTGCAGGCGGAGCGGGCCGCCGCCGTCGAGGTCCTCACCTCCGGCGGCACCGAGCGGCTCCAGCGGCTCGAGGAGAGCCAGCGGGTCACCGACGCCGCCCTCAGGGTCTTCCGGGAGAGGACCGTTCCCAGGTCGGAGGAGATCGCCGACGGGAGCATCAGGCAGAGCGTCCACGACCTCGACCGCCAGTACGCCCGGATCGGCGCGCTGCGGGCCGCGGTCGAGGAGCGCCGCATCTCGCCGCTGGAGGCGGTCACGGCCTACAGCGCCCTCTTCGACAGCGGGAACCGGCTCTACGCCCCCACGGTGACGGTCAACGACGTCGCGTCCTACCGGGTGAGCGCCGAGAACACCAACATCAACTGGGCGCGGGACTACATGCTGCGCGAGGACGCCATCGTGACGATCGCCCGCTCCCGGGGCGGGCGGCTGACGACCGCCGAGGCCGCGGCGTTCGCCGACGCGAGCGCCAACCGCAGGCTCATGACGTACCTCTCGCTGAACAAGCCGGCCGCCGGCCTGCAGTCCTCCCTGCTCCCCATCGCCGGATCGCAGCAGTTCAGGCGGTACGAGGCCCTGGAGAGGGCGGTGCTCGGCGCCCCGGGACGCAGGCTGTCCGCCGCCCGCATCGCCGAATGGCGGTCCACCGTCCCCGCGCTCGCCGGGACCTGGTGGCGGGCCATCCTGGACGCGGGCGCCCTGCAGGTCGGTCAGAACCGGTCGGCGGGCCGGAGCGTCGTCCACCGGCTGTCCCTGGTCGGCGGGCTGGGCCTGCTGGTCGTGATCGCCTCGATCGTGCTGTCGCTGCGGCTGGCCCGCGACCTGTCCCGGGAGCTGGGCGAGTTGCAGCGGGCGGCGCGGGAGCTGGCCTTCGAGCGGCTGCCGTCCGTGGTGGCGCGGCTGCGCCGGGGCGAGAAGGTGGACGTGGCCGAGGAGGCGCCGCCCCTCCGGACCGGCCGCACCACGGAGGTCGCCACGGTGGCCGAGGCGATCGGCGAGGTGCAGCGGACGGCCGTGGAGACCGCCGTCGGGGAGGCGAGGCTGCGGTCCGGGATCAGCCGTGTGTTCATCAACCTGGCGTGGCGGAACCAGTCGCTGCTGCAGCGGCAGCTGCGGATGCTGGACGAGATGGAGCGGCGCACGTCCGATCCGGACGAGCTGGAGAACCTGTTCCGGCTGGACCACCTGACCACCCGCATGCGCCGGCACGCCGAGGGCCTGGTCATCCTGTCCGGCCACGAGACCGTGCGGGGCTGGAACGAGCCGGTGCCGGTCGAGCAGTTGCTGCGGGCGGCGGTGGCCGAGGTCGAGGACTACGCCCGGGTCGACGTGATGGCGCTGTCGCAGGCCCGGGTGCCCGGTGAGCTGGCCGCCGACGTGGTGCACCTGCTGGCCGAGCTGATCGAGAACGCGACCGCCTTCTCGCCGCCGACCACCGAGGTGCTGGTGCGGGCCGAGGAGGTCGGCAAGGGGCTGGCCGTCGAGATCACCGACCGCGGGGTCGGCATCGAGGCCGACGACCTGGTGGAGATCAACCGCCGGCTGACCGACCCGCCGGAGTTCGACCTGGCCGACAGCGACCGGCTGGGGCTGTTCGTGGTGGCCAGGCTCGCCGCCCGGCACGGCATCGAGGTGACCCTGCAGCGTTCGGCGTTCGGCGGCGTCACCGCGGTGGTGCTGCTCCGGGCGACGCTGCTGGTCTCGGAGGACCCCAGGACCGCCGTCGGACCGGCCGAGGAGGCCCACGCGCAGGGCCCGGCGCCCGCGGGCCTGGCGCCCGCCCCGACGGTGGCGAACCGGATGCCGGCGTACGGACGGCACCGCGCCCCGGCCCCGGAGACGCCCCCGACGCCGTCCGCCGTCCGCGTGCCCGCCGTGGACGACACGCCCGCGGCCGGTCCCTGGGACGCACCGGGCGGGGAGGCCCACGACCTCGAGACCGGGGGGCTGCCCCGGCGGTCCCGGCAGGCGAACCTGGCGCCCCGGCTGCGCTCCGTTCGCCAGACCCGCCACCCGGCGTCCGCGGCGCGCGCCGCCGACGCCGGGGGCGACCTGGGGGACCGGCCCGCGGAGGCCAACCGCGACCTGCTGTCGTCGCTGCAGGCGGGGTGGACGGCGGCGCGCGACGAGGACGAGGACTGACGCCATGGCGGACAGGGCGGTGGCGGAGTGCGGCAATGAGGGAGAACGATGACATCGCAGCGGACGGCCGTCGACTTCAGCTGGCTGTTGGACGAGCTGGTCGATCGGGTCGGCGAGATCGAGCAGGCCGTCCTGCTCTCCCGCGACGGCCTGCTGATGGGGGCCTCGCGGGGGATGGGGCGGGAGGACGCCGAGCACTTGGCCGCGATCGCCTCCGGGTTCCACAGCCTGGCCAACGGGGCCCGCGACCACTTCGGGCGGGAGGAGGTGCGGCAGACGATCGTGGAGCTGAACGACGCCCTGTTCTTCGTGTGCGCCGCCGGCAGCGGCAGCTGCCTGGCCGTGCTGGCCGCGGCGGGCGGGAACACCGGGCTGGTCGGCTACGAGATGGCGATGCTGGTCAAACGGCTCCGCAGGCAGCTGGCCATCGCCCCCCGGGCCGGCTCGCCGGCGGCCCCGGCGGGCTCCCCGCGCGAGACGATATGAGCGGCCGGTCATGGACGCACCCAAAGAGCGCTGGATCGACTCGGCGGCAGGACCGTTCGTCCGCCCCTACGCGCTGACCCGTGGCCGCACCCGCACGCCCGGCGTGCGCCTGGACCTGATCACGATGCTGATCGTCACGGGGCGCTCCGCGCGCGAGCGCGCCCGGCTGTCCGCCGAGCAACGGCGGATCCTGGAGCTGTGCCGCGGCCCGATCACCCTGGCCGACCTGACCTCCCAGCTCGGCCTGCCGCTGGGCGTGGTGCAGGTGCTGGCCGCCGACCTGTACGAACAGGGCCTGGTCGAGGAGCTGCGCTCGGCTCCGCTGACCGAACGGCCGTCCCCCGACCTTCTCAGGAGAGTTCTCGATGACCTCCGCGCCTTCTGACCCGCACCTGGAGCCGGGGGACTGGCGTACCTCGCTCGCACCCGCCCGCGGGCACTCGGCGCTGAAGATCATCGTCGCGGGCGGGTTCGGTGCGGGCAAGACCACCCTGGTGGGCGCGGTCAGCGAGATCCGGCCGCTGCGCACCGAGGAGGTCCTGACGGACGCCGGCACGGCGGTGGACGACCTGCGCGGGATCGAGAGCAAGACCACCACCACGGTCGCCATGGACTTCGGCCGCCTGGCGTTCAACGACGGCATCACCCTCTACCTGTTCGGCGCGCCGGGTCAGGAGCGCTTCTGGTTCATGTGGGACGAGATGGCCTACGGTGCCGTCGGCGCCGTCGTGCTGGCCGACACCCGCCGGCTGACCGCCAGCTTCACCTCGATCGACTACTTCGAACACCGCGGGCTACCGTTCATCGTGGCGGTCAACTGCTTCGACGGCGCCCGCACGCACAGCCTCACGCAGATCCGCACCGCCCTGGACCTGGACCCGCACGTCCCGATCGTGCTGTGCGACGTCCGCGAACGGGAGTCGGCCAAGAACGTCCTCATCACCCTCGTCGAACACGCGCTCGCGCTCTCCTGAGGCGGCCCGGCGCCGGTCACGTCCCGGTCCCCGGCCGCCGGGGCCGATGCCCCTTCGGGACCGGCCGCCGGCCGGCGGGGGCCGGGGTGCTGAGCCACCTGCGCAGTGCGGCCTCCAGCTCCAGCCGCTGCCGGGGGTCGTGCAGGGCGTCGCGGAACAGGGCCTCGAGCTGCCGCATCCGGTAGCGGACGGTCTGCGGGTGCAGGTGCAGGCTCTGCGCGGTGGCGGGAACGCTCCCGGCGTGCTGGATCCACGCCAGCAGCGTCTCGGCGAGCCGGTCGGCGGTCGCCTTCGGCAGGGTGGCCAGGGGCGCCAGGCGCACCTGCACGATGGTCTCGACCAGCTCGGGGTCGCGGAACACCAGCAGGGTGGCGAGGTGCTCGGTGTAGCGGGCCACGGCCGTGTCGTCGATGACGTTCGTCTGGAGCAGGCCGAGCAGGTCGCGGGCGCGGCGCAGGGAGACGGCGGCGCGTTCGAACGGCACCGCGGGCCCGATCGCGACCCGCCAGTGCCGCAGCAGGCCGTCCAGGCGGGATCCGCAGATGTCCGGGTGGGGCAGGACCAGCAGCGGGTCACCGCGCCGGAAGTCGGCCAGGATGTCGGCGGGCAGCCCGAACGGCGGGTCGGCCGGGGCGTCCGGACGCGGCGCCAGCGCCACCATCGCCAGGGTGTCGGGCACGGGCCAGCCGAGGGCGGTGGCCAGCGCGTCGATGTCGTCGGGCGCCACGAGCGGCTGGCCGATGATCATCGTCAGCAGCCGCCGCCGTCGCTCGCCGGCCGAGATCTCGTCCTCCCCGTACGGGGTCACCCGGACACGGGCGAGCTGGTCGTAGCAACTGAAGTAGGCGTCGGCGACGTGGGCGAGCACACGGGCGCCCGCGCCGAGCGCCGTCAGCCTGGTCATCAGCCGCTGCAACAGGAGCCGTCCGCACTGGCGCAGGTGGGACTGGGAGGTGGTGGGCAGGGCGCGGACCAGGTCGGCGGAGGCGCTGGTGAGCGGGTCCTCGAGGGGCCCGGTGGACTGCGGCCGGGTGAGGTTCCGGATCAGCAGGTCGGCGATGCCGACGATGACCTGGTGGTCCTCGGGCCTGTCGTTCCGCAGGTCGAGCGCCGACTGCCAGACGACGTGCTCGAGTTCGTGGTCGATGGGCCGGTCAACGAGGGGTTGGGCGAGCTGTGCCATTGGTAACACCTCACGACAGGGGTCGCTGTGACGCTCGAGGAGAATCGGGGCGGAACGGGTGATCTGCTCAGCGAGCGGAGGTCACGAATGGGGGAAGCTCGGCGCCACCGGATTCCGTCCGTGTTCGCAACCAGTTCTGTTGATCGCAGTCGCGGTCATCTCAACCTCTGCCGGTCCGGGCCGTCGAATCGTTCGGCCGCTTCGGGCCCACCCTAGTGAGGGCCATGACAAGGGGCTGTCCAAGATGTTGGACATCCTCATTCTCCGAGGACGTATGAGGGAATCGCTCAGCTCGGCGCGATGCGCGGTGCTGCCCATGAAAAAACAAGGCTAACCGTGGGCCGGGCGCTCGTGGGGGGACGAACGTGTCCCTGGATAACGCGCTCCCGGGATGGAACCCGCCCTTTTTGGACCGTGCCGAAGGTTGGCAGCATCGAAGACGTGGCCGACCGGATCGGCCCGGAATGCGATTCTGCTCTTGTTCGAACGGAGGCAACAGAGCACATGAAGACGAACGTCACCTTCCCCAGCAACGGCCTCGCTCTCGCCGGGATCCTGTTCACCCCGGACGACCACACCGGTGACCGGCTACCCGCCGTGGTCGTCTCCCACCCGGGGGGCGGTGTGAAGGAGCAGACCGCGAGCGTCTACGCCGAGCGCCTGGCCCGCGCCGGCTTCGCGACGCTGGTCTTCGACGCGGCGTACCAGGGGGAGAGCGAGGGTGAGCCGCGCGGCCTGGAGAACCCCTTCCAGCGCGCGGAGGACGTCAGGGCGGCCGTCACCTACCTGACCACCCGCGACGACGTCGACCCGGCCCGCATCGGCGCCCTGGGCATCTGCGCGTCCGGCGGCTACGTCCCGTTCGCCGCGCAGACCGACCACCGCATCAAGGCCGTCGGCACCGTCAGCGCCGTGGACATCCGGAGCCTGCTGGTCGAGGGGCTCGGCCGCACCCAGGGCCCGGAGGTCCTGCAGGCCATGCTGGACCAGGCGGGCGAGCTGCGCACGGCCGAGGCCCGGGGCGAGGCCCCGCGGACGGAGCGCTGGGCCCCCGAGAGCGCCGAGGGGCTGGAGGACGCGCCCACCCTGTTCCGCGAGGCGCAGGACTACTACCGCACGCCGCGCGGCGGCCACCGCAACTCCACCAACCAGTGGGTGCTGCGCAGCATCGACCAGATCGCGCAGTACGACTCGTACGCGATGATCGAGCTGATCTCGCCCCGGCCGCTGCTGATGATCATCGGCTCGGAGGCGGACACGGGCTACTTCAGCCGTGAGGCCGTCGAGAGGGCGAAGGAGCCCAAGGAGCTGTTCGTCGTCGACGGGGCCACCCACGTGGACCTGTACGACCGGGACGAGTACGTCACCCAGGCCGTCTCCCGGCTCACCGGCTTCTTCGCCGAGCACCTGGCCGCTCCCGCCGCGCGGACCACCTTCGCGTGGCGGGGGACCTGGACACGACGCCGCCGGACGCTCACCGGACGGCCGCTCGGAGCCTGGGGGGCCGCGGCGCCGGGCGGCCGGCGGCGGGTGC
>DATADI010000382.1:0-5028 GCA_036258615.1 Thermomonospora sp.
GGGGGGGCCCCCCCCCCCCCCCCCCCCCCCCCGCGACGTACGTCCACAGGAGGTCGGCGGTTGTCCCTTGAGCTCCGCGGGATCACCAAGCGCTTCGGCTCGCTGGTGGCCAACGACGGCATCGACCTGGAGGTCCGGCCCGGGGAGATCCACTGCCTGCTCGGCGAGAACGGCGCGGGCAAGTCGACGCTGATGAACATCCTCTACGGGCTGTACCAGCCCGACGAGGGCGAGATCCTGGTCGACGGGAAGCCGCTGGCCTGCCACGGCCCGCGCGACGCCATCTCCGCCGGGATCGGCATGGTCCACCAGCACTTCATGCTGGTGCCGGTGTTCACCGTCGCCGAGAACATCATGCTCGGCGACGAGCGCACCGGCCCGCTCGGCTGGCTCGACCGCCGCCGCGCCCGCCGCGACGTCGCCGAGGTGTCCGAGCGGTACGGCCTGCGCGTCGATCCGGACGCGCTGGTGGCGGACCTGCCGGTGGGCGTGCAGCAGCGCGTCGAGATCGTCAAGGCGCTGATCCGGGAGGCCCGGGTGCTGATCCTGGACGAGCCGACCGCGGTGCTGACCCCGCAGGAGACCGAGGAGCTGTTCACGGTCATGCGCTCGCTGCGCGAGTCCGGCCGCTCCATCGTGTTCATCACGCACAAGCTCAAGGAGGTCAGGGCCAGCGCCGACCGGATCACCGTGATCCGGCGCGGCCGGGTGGTCGGCACCGCCGAGCCCACCGCGTCCGAGGTGGAGCTGGCCGGGCTGATGGTGGGCCGCGACGTCCGCCTCACCGTCGACAAGGCGCCGCCCGCCCTGGCCGAGGACGTCGAGCCCGCGTTCGCCGTGCGCGACCTCACCGTGCTGGACGACGCCGGGTCGCCGGTCGTGGACGACGTGACGTTCGAGATCCGCCCCGGAGAGATCCTCGGCGTCGCCGGGGTGCAGGGCAACGGGCAGACGGAACTGGCCGAGGCGATCCTCGGGCTGCGCCCGGTCGCCTCCGGCGGCGTCTGGCTGGACGGCCGGGAGCTGACCGGCGACCCGCCGAGGAAGCGGCTGCGCGCCGGGGTCGGCTACGTCCCCGAGGACCGCAGCCACGACGCGCTGGTCGGCGGCTCCAGCGTCGCGGAGAACCTCGTTCTGGACCTCTTCGACCGGCCCCCGTTCGGGCGGCGCGGCACGATGGACGTGCGGGCCGTCCGCCAGAACGCCGAGCAGCGGGTCGTCGAGTTCGACATCCGCACGTCCTCCATCGAGACCCCGGTGGGCACCCTGTCGGGCGGCAACCAGCAGAAGGTCGTGGTGGCGCGGGAGATGTCGCGCCCGCTGCGGCTGCTGGTGGCCGCGCAGCCGACGCGCGGCGTGGACGTGGGCGCGATGGAGTTCATCCACAAGCGGATCGTCATGGAACGCGACCAGGGCCGCCCGGTGCTGATCATCTCCACCGAGCTGGACGAGATCTACGGCCTCGCCGACCGGATCGCGGTGATGTACCGGGGGAAGATCATGGCGATCGTGCCGCCCGGCACCTCCCGGGAGCACATCGGTCTGCTGATGGCGGGCGCCCACCCGGAGGAGGACGCCGGCGATGAGTGAGCAGGAGCGGCCGTCCGGCCAGGAGGAGCCGCCGGAGGCCGACCGGTTCCGCAGGCTGGTCGCGCAGACCGTGGCCGGACCCCCGTGGGTGGTCACCGTGCTGGCGATCCTGCTGGCGCTGCTGGTCGGGGCGCTGCTGATGATCGTGTCGGACCCCGAGGTCACCGACACGTTCGGCTACTTCTTCTCCCGCCCCGGCGACGCGCTCTCGGCGTCCTGGACCGAGGTGTCCACCGCCTACAGCGCGCTGTTCAAGGGCGCGGTGTTCAACCCCGACACCACCGAGTCGCTCACCGCCGCGCTCCGCCCGATCAGCGAGACCCTCACCGAGGCCACTCCGCTCATCTTCGGCGGGCTCGCGGTGGGTCTGGCGTTCCGCGCGGGGCTGTTCAACATCGGCGGCCAGGGCCAGCTCATCATGGGCGCCATCACCACCACCTGGGTCGGCTTCACGCTGGACGCCCCCGGCTTCGTGGCGCTGCCGGCGGCGATCCTGGCGGGCCTGGCGGGCGGCGCGGTGTACGGCGGGATCGTCGGCTGGCTCAAGGCGAGCACCGGGGCGCACGAGGTGATCGTCACGATCATGCTCAACTACGTGGCGTTCCTGCTGCTGGGCTACC
The DNA here is from genome assembly GCA_036258615.1 of Thermomonospora sp. Classification (GTDB taxonomy): domain Bacteria; phylum Actinomycetota; class Actinomycetes; order Streptosporangiales; family Streptosporangiaceae; genus Thermomonospora. The sequence goes on from DATADI010000382.1 coordinate 2,211, forward strand.
TGATCGGCAGTGAGGCGTTCCGCGACCCGGACAACCCGCAGCCCATCTCCAAGCCGGTGGCCGACGAGGCGCGGCTGCCGCACCTGCTGGGCGACACGCTGCGGGTCAACGCGGGGCTGCTGCTGGCGCTGGCGGCCGTGGTGTTCGCCTGGTGGCTGCTCAACCGCTCCACGCTCGGCTTCCAGCTCCGCGCCGTCGGCGCCAACCCCAACGCGGCCCGCACCGCCGGGATGAGCGTCGGGTACGGCCAGATCATGGCGATGGTGATCTCCGGCGGGCTGATGGGCCTGGTGGGCGTGTCGCAGGTGCTCGGCACCGCCAACGCCAACAACGCCCTCACCCAGCAGATCGACGCGGGCCTCGGGTTCACCGCGATCACGGTGGCGCTGCTGGGCCGGGCGTCGCCGCTGGGCACCGTGGCCGCCGCGCTGCTGTTCGGGGCGCTGCAGGCGGGCGGCCGGGAGATGCAGGCGGCGGCGGGCGTGTCCATCGAGATCGTGACCGTGATCCAGGCGCTGATCGTCCTGTTCGTCGCGGCGCCGCCGCTGGTCCGCGGGATCTTCCGGCTGCGCGGGGAGGGCGCCGCGCACAGCGGCCTGCTGGCGAAGGGATGGAACGGGTGAGCGCGACGCTGTCCACGACGCCCATGGCGGGTTCCGCGCCCGCCGCCGGGGCGGACCGCAGCCGCTGGTACGTCGGCGGCGCGATGGTGCTGGTCGGCCTGTACGGCCTGGTGGCGTTCGGGCTCGGCAGCCGGACCGACGGCGGCGCCGAGGCCACGTTCAACCTGAACCTGCTCGGCAACGAGGCCATCGAGGTCCCCGACGTCACGGTGCCCGCCGGGCCCACGGCGATCGTGCTGGCGCTGGTGTGCGTGGCGGTCGGGGTGCTGCGGCTGGCGCGGCCCCCCGCGGGCCGGGCGCGGGCGCTGTCCACGGCCGCGTACCTGGTGGCGTTCGTCGCGGCGTTCCTGGTGTGGGCGACCGCGGGGCACAGCCTCAACTTCACGTCGGTGCTGAACGCGACGGTGCTGGCCGCGACGCCGCTGATCCTCGGGGCGCTGTGCGGGGTGCTGTGCGAGCGCTCCGGTGTCATCAACGTGGCGATCGAGGGCCAGTTCCTCGTGGGGGCGTGCGCGGCGTCGTTCTTCGCGTCGGTGTCCGGCAGCCTGTGGGTGGGGCTGGTCGCCGGGTGCCTGGCGGGCGGCCTGCTGGGGGCGATGCTGGCGGTGTTCGCCAACCGGTACCTCGTGCAGCAGGTCGTGCTGGGCGTGGTGCTGAACCTGTTCGCCGCGGGCCTCACCGGCTTCCTGTACGAGCGGCTGCTCCAGCCGAACGCCGCCGACTACAACCAGACGATGGCGTTCTCGGCCATCCGGATCCCGTTGCTGTCCGAACTGCCCATCGTGGGGCCGGTGCTGTTCAGCCAGAACGCGGTGTTCTACCTGACGGCCGTGCTCATCGCGATCATCCAGATCGGGCTCTTCCGGACCCGGTGGGGCCTGCGGACCCGGGCGGTCGGCGAGCACCCCACGGCGGCCGACACGGTCGGCATCCGCGTCGTGGCGGTGCGGTACCGCAACGTCATCCTCGGCGGGCTCATCGCCGGGCTGGGCGGCGTCTGGCTGACCATCGGGCTCAACATCGCGTTCAACAAGAACATGGCGGCCGGGCAGGGCTTCATCGCCCTCGCGGCGCTGATCTTCGGACGCTGGTCGCCGCTGGGCGCGGTGTCGGCGGCGCTGCTGTTCGGCTTCGCGGGCGGCATCTCGGTGTCGCTGCAGCCGCTGGAGACCCCGGTCCCGACGGCGTTCCTGAGCATGACCCCGTACCTGGCGACGATCTTCGCGGTGGCGGGGCTGGTGGGGCACGTCCGGGCACCCGCCGCCGACGGCATCCCCTACACCAAGGGCTGACGGTTCAGGCGCGCGGCAGCAGTGCGGCGATCTCCGGCCTGAGCAGGTCGCGGACCTTCCCGTACGGGGCGACCAGCCGGTCGTAGACGCAGTCGCTGCCGCCCGCCGACCAGTTCAGCTCGAACCGGTCGGCCCCGAAGAACGGCGTCGCGACGGGCGGCTGCTGCTGCCACGGCCCGGCCTCCCCCGCGATGCGGTACGGGAAGAAGTCGGACCTCTTGGGGAGCTGCCCGTCCAGGCACCCTCCGTCGGCGAACACGTCGGGCTCGGTCGGCGTCAGCCTGCTCCACAAAACCCGGATGCCGTCGGGCGTCAGGGTGCTCGGGAGGAACACCTCGGTCGCCGTCAGTTTCCGCCCGTCACGGGTGTCCACGGTCATCGACCAGCTCGGCAGCACGCCGTTGGCCTGCCAGCAGTAGTCGCCGTCGATCCGGTACACCGCCGAGACCAGCGCGCCGCCGCCGTGCGTACCGGTCCGCACGGTGGACCCGACTCGGCTGGGCCGAGTGCACTGGCCGCGCAGCCTCCGCGTGCCGTCGAGAATCCACGCGATGGTGGCGTCCAGCGGCTCCCGTAGCGCCCGGTTCACGCGTTCCTCGATCCGGCGGTCCCGCAGGCCGGTGACCCGCGCGTACCGGGCGTCGCGCACCACCATGGGGATCCCTGCGTACGTCTGGTTCTGGACGGCCACGACCGCCGCCACCGGGCGCACCCTCGGCGGCGGTGTCCCGTCCCGCGTCACGTTCACCGCCACACCCCCGGCCCCGGCCACCACCGCGGCCCCCGCCACGCCGAGAGCCACCTTGGCCCCGACCCCGGCCAGCACCCCCGACCCGGCCACCCCCGACCCGGCCGCCCCCACCGCACCGGCCCCCGCCGCGCCGGCCCCTGCCGCCCCAGCCC
>DATADI010000383.1:0-7438 GCA_036258615.1 Thermomonospora sp.
CAGGCAGCCCCGCCCGCCGCACTTGCACGGCGGGCCCTGCGGATCGACCACGACGTGCCCGATGTGCCCGGCGTTGCCGCTGGCCCCGTCGACCAGCCGCCCGCCGAGGATCAGGCCGCCCCCGACGCCGGTGGAGACCACCATGCCGAGCACGTTCGCGCGGCCCCGCCCGGCGCCCCGCCAGTGCTCGCCCACCGCCACGCAGATCGCGTCGTTGTGGATGCGCACCGGCAGGCCCGGATGCCGCGCACGCAGCCGCTCCCGCAGCGGGAAGTCCCGCCACGCCGGGATGTTCAGCGGGGACACCTCGGCGGACGGCCAGCGCATCGGCCCCCCGCAGCCCACCCCGACCCCGGCCAGCCCCGGGCTCCCGGCGTCGGCCTGGAGCTTGTCCAGCAGCGACTCCAGGCTGCGCCACAGGCCCTCGGCGTCCACGTCGCGGGGCGTGTCCATGCGGGCGTAGTGCGCGACCCGCCCGCCGGGCTCCACCAGCGCCGCCGCCAGCTTCGTGCCGCCGACGTCGATCGCCAGCGCGTACGGCTCGGTGCCCGCGCTCATGACCGGGCCGCCGGGCCGAAGGCGAGGATGGAGGCGGTGAAGCCGTGCACGTGGTTGCGGCCGGACACCGGGCCGATCTCCCCGGCGGCGAAGAACCCGCCGACCCCGGCCTGCCCGAACGTACGGCGCAGCAGCTTCACGTCGTGGTCGGAGTTGGGGAACATCGCCCGCCCCCGCCCGTTGCAGGAGAACAGCAGCGCCCCCTCCACCGGCGTCAGGTCGAACCGTTCGAGCAGCTCGCTCAGGTCCTCGTCGGCGGCCCCGGCGTCGCGGACCTGGAAGCGGACCGTGCGCCCGACCTCCACCACGTCCCCGATGGCGATCGCGCCGGTGTCGGTGTCGGCGCCGACCACCCCGCGGACCAGGAAGTCGCCGTGCTCGTGCTCCTCGGCGTACTCGTCCATCGCCACGCCGATCAGCAGGCCCCGCGCCGCCATCTCCTGCTCCTCCTCGGGCAGGGTGAGGACGATCTGCTCCAGCTTCTCCAGCGCCGGCATGCCCGCCAGCTCGTACAGGACGTTCTCGTCGGCCTTGGTGACCACCATGTCGGGCCCGATCGGCCGGGCGCCCTGGCTCACCACGGTCGCGGCGGTGACCGGGCCGCCGAGCACGATGCCGACCGCGCCGTCGTCGAAGATCTCCCCGTCCAGCAGCAGCCGGGTACGGCCCGGCCCCTGCCCCCCGGCCAGCCCGCCGACCAGCGGCAGGCCGGGCAGCGCGTCGCCGGACCGCTCGACGAACGCGTCCACCGGGAAGCTGTACGGGTCGGCCAGCAGCATGCCCACCACGTCGTCGTCCCGGCCCTCGGGCATCCCCACGACCACCAGCCGGTCCTCGGTGCGCAGCGTCTCCAGCCGGAACGCCTCCAGCCGGGCCTGGGGCAGCACCCCCGCCCACGCGCTCACCGCGCTGGCCTCCTCGACCCCGCGGTTCCCGCCGATCACGCCGCTGCCGTTGCAGCCGACGATCGCGCGGGCGCCCCCGTCGGCGGCCACCCGCATCGCCCGCCGGGCCGCCTCCTCCACGGCGTCCTCGTCATCGGACGCGACGAACACGCACACCAGGTCGGGGGGCGCGGTCAGCGGCCCCAGCGCCTGCCGGACCGCCGACTCCGCGGCACTGGTCAGATCGGGTCCGAGGGCCAGGCCGTCAGCGAATCGCACCATCGGCTCCCCCTCCCTCGCGCGCTCCCTGAATCCGGGTCATACCTCGATTGTCCCCGTGCCGGTGCCCGGTACCCAAGCCCGGCTTACCGGCGGACCGGGTGCGAGCCGTGGATCGGCGACGTACTGTCGATCTCGTGCCTTCGACAACGAACGAAACCGCGCCGACCGACACCACCGTCGGCGGGCTCCGCGCCGACGGTCACCCGTACCGGTCGGTCAAGGCCGAGATCAGGCACAACCTGCTGGCCCGGCTCCGCTCGGGCGGCCCCCGGTTCCCGGGCATCGTGGGCTTCGACGACACCGTGCTCCCCCATCTGGAGCGCGCGCTGCTCGCCGGGCACGACATGGTGCTGCTGGGCGAGCGCGGCCAGGGCAAGACCCGGCTGATCCGCACGCTGGCGGGGCTGCTGGACACCTGGACGCCGGTGGTCGCGGGCTGTGAGATCAACGACCATCCCTACCAGCCGGTCTGCGTGCGCTGCCGCCGGCTGGCCGCCGAGCTGGGCGACGAGCTGCCGGTCACCTGGAAGCACCGCGAGGAGCGGTTCGGGGAGAAGCTGGCCACCCCCGACACCAGCGTCGGCGACCTGATCGGCGACGTCGACCCGATCAAGGTCGCCGAGGGCCGCACCCTCGGCGACCCGGAGACCGTCCACTTCGGGCTGGTGCCCCGCACCAACCGGGGGATCTTCGCCATCAACGAGCTGCCCGACCTGGCCGAGCGGATCCAGGTGGCGCTGCTGAACGTGCTGGAGGAGCGGGACGTGCAGATCCGCGGCTACGCGCTGCGGCTGCCGCTGGACGTCCTGCTGGTGGCCAGCGCCAACCCCGAGGACTACACCAACCGGGGCCGGATCATCACCCCGCTCAAGGACCGGTTCGGCGCCGAGATCCGCACCCACTACCCGCTGGAGCTGGACGCGGAGCTGGCGCTGATCCGCCAGGAGGCGGAGGTCGCCGAGCTGGGCGCCGAGGTCCCCGACCACCTGGTCGAGGTCGTCGCCCGGTTCACCCGGCTGGTGCGCGACTCGGCCGCCGTCGACTCCCGCTCCGGCGTGTCGGCCCGGTTCGCCATCGCGGGCGCCGAGACCGTCGCCGCCGGGGCCGTCCGCCGCGCCGCGCTGACCGGCGAGGAGCAGGCGGTGGCGCGGGTCTGCGACCTGCCCGCCGTGGTGCCGACCCTGATGGGCAAGGTCGAGTTCGAGGTCAGCGAGGAGGGCCGCGAGCAGGAGGTGCTGGAACACCTGCTGCGCCGCGCCACCGCCGAGACCTACCGCCGCCGCCTCGGCGCCGCCGACCTGAGCGGGCTGCTGGACAAGTTCGACGCCGGTGAGAGCGTGGAGACCGGGGAGCTGGTCCCGGCCGCCGAACTGCTGCGCCGCATCGGGCAGGTCCCCGGGCTGGCGAAGATCGTGCAGCGGCTGGGGATGTCCGGGGAGTCCCCCGGGCAGGCCGCCGCCGCGCTGGAGTTCGCGCTGGAGGGGCTGTTCCTGACCCGGCGGCTGTCCAAGGACGCCGCGCCCGGCGACGGCACCGCCACCTACCGCACCTGACGTGAGGACCCGGCGATGAGCCGATACCGCTATGGCAGGTACCAGGACGGGCCCGACCCGCTGGCCCCGCCCTACGACATCCGGGCGGCGCTGGACGCCATGGGCGACTCGGTGCTGGAGGGCACCGGGCCCGCCGAGGCGCTGCGCGACCTGCTGCGCCGCGGCCTGCCCGGCGAGCGGGGCGCGACGGGGCGGCGCGGCCTCGACGAGCTGCTGCGCCAGGTCCGCGAACGGCGGCGCGAGCTGCGCGACCGGGGCCGCCTCGACGGCACCCTGGAACAGGCGCGGGCCCTGCTGGACACCGCGATCGGGCAGGAACGCGCCGAGCTGTTCCCCGACCCGTCCGACGAGGCCCGGCTGCGCGAGGCCGAGCTGGACGCCCTGCCCGACGACACCGCGCAGGCCATCCGGCGCCTGTCGGACTACCGGTGGCGCTCGGACGCGGCCCGCGCCACCTTCGAACGGCTGAAGGACCTGCTGCGCCGCGACGTGCTCGACGCCCAGTTCCAGGGCCTCCGCGACGCGCTCGCCGACCCCGACCCCCGGGCCATGGAACGCGTCCGCGACATGATGGGCGCCCTCAACGCGATGCTCGACGCCGACGCCCGCGGCGAGCACACCCAGGAGGACTTCGACCGGTTCATGCGGGAGTACGGGGACCTCTTTCCCGACAACCCCCGCGACCTGGAGGAGCTGGTGGACGCGCTGGCCCGGCGCGCCGCCGCGATGGACCGGCTGATGGCCTCCCTGTCCCCCGAGCAGCGCGAGGAACTGGCCGCGCTGATGGCCCAGGCCATGGAGGACGCCGGGCTGGCGCTGGAGATGTCCCGGCTGGGCGAGGCGCTGCGGGCCCGCCGCCCCGACCTGGGCTGGGGCGTCCCGGAACGGATGACCGGCGACGACCCGCTGGGCGTCGGCGACGCCACCACCGCCCTGGCCGAACTGGCCGACCTCGCCGAACTGGAGGCCGCGCTCGCCCAGGACTACCCCGGCGCGCGTCTCGACGACATCGACGAGGAGGCCGTCCGCCGGGCCCTCGGCCGCCAGGCCGTGGACGACCTCGCCCAGCTGCGGCGCATCGAGGCCGAGCTGGAACGGCAGGGCTACCTCCAGCGCAAGGGCGGCGACCTGGAGCTGACGCCCAAGGCGGTCCGCAGGCTGGGCGAGACGGCCCTGCGCCGGGTGTTCGCCCACCTGGACGGCGGACGCCGCGGCGACCACGACCAGCGCGACGCGGGCCAGGCGGGCGAACTGACCGGCTCCACCCGCGAATGGCGCTTCGGCGACGAACAACCCCTCGACGTGGTCGGCACCATCCGCAACGCGCTTTCCCGGTGGGGGGGCGACCCCCCACACCCCCCGCGCCCGGCCTCATGGGCTTCAGCCGGGCGGCCCTCCGCCGGCGCTCCGGGCCACCCGCCTGAAGGGCCGGGCATGGGTGCCGGTTCCGGTGATGCTGCTGGTGCTGTCGGTGGCTCGCTGCGCTCGCCGGTCAGGATCCAGCCCGAGGACTTCCAGGTGCTGGAGACCGAGCGGCGTACGGCGGCGGCGGTGTGCCTGCTGGTGGACCTGTCGTACTCGATGGTGCTGCGCGGGACGTGGGGGGCGGCCAAGCAGACCGCGCTGGCCCTGCACGCGCTGGTGACCAGCAAGTACCCGCAGGACGCCATCCAGATCATCGGGTTCTCCAACTACGCCCGGGTGCTGCACCCGACGGAGATGGCCGGGCTGGACTGGGACATGGTGCAGGGCACCAACCTGCACCACGCGCTGCTGATCGCCGGGCGGCACCTGGACCGGCATCCGGACTTCGAGCCGATCGTGCTGGTCGTCACCGACGGGGAGCCCACGGCGCACCTGCGACATGACGGACGGTCACTGTTCGACTACCCTCCGTCCCACGAGACGCTGGTGCTGACCCTCGCGGAGATCGACAAGATGACCCGGCGGGGTGCCACGATGAACGTGTTCATGCTGGCCGACGACCGGCGGCTGGTGTCGTTCGTCGAGGAGGTCGCGCGCCGCAACGGCGGGCGGGTCTTCGCGCCGGAGGAGGGACGGCTCGGCGAGTACGTCGTCAGCGACTTCCTGCGGATGCGCCGGGGCCGCCGCTGAGGGGCGTGCCTGGTTTAGGGTCGGTGGCATGTCCAGCTCCGACCGGCTGCTGCTGATCCTGCACGTGGGTTTCGCGATCTTCACGCTGGGGCCGCTGACCGCCGCGACGTCGGCGACCCCCCGCTACATCCGGCGCGGCGACCTGGCGGTGCTGCGGTACCTGCACCGCGGCACCCGCCTGTACGGGCTGCTGACGCTGGGGATCTTCCTGTTCGGGCTGTTGCTGGCCGACGGCGACCTGGCCCAGGTGTGGCTGTCGGTGTCGATGACGCTGTTCGTGGTGGCGCTGGTGCTGCTGCTCCTGGTGGAACGCGACCAGCGCCGTGCCGTCCACCTGCTGGAGGTCGCCGCGGCCGAACGGCAGGCAGCGCCCGCCGCCGAGGCCGCCGACGCCACCGAGGGCGCCAGGGCCGCAAAGCCCGAGGAGCCCGGGGAGGCCGGGGAGGCCGCGCCGAAGCCGGAGGTCGCCCAAGTCGAGCGAGGCCGGATCGCGGTGCTCTCCGGCGTCGTCGCCCTGCTGTGGGTCGTGATCCTCGTGCTGATGGTCTGGAACGGGTAGCCCCGTCAGTCCTGGGTGACCCCGTCGATCCAGCGGACCACCGACTCGAAGACCCGCTGGTCGTGCAGCAGCGCGCCGCCGTGGGCGTCGCCCGGCACGGTGCGCACCTCCGCCGGGACCCCGGCGGCGTTGAGCGCGGCGGCCAGCGCGTTGCCGTGGACGACCGGGACGAACTCGCCGGCGCTGTGCAGCAGCAGCATCGGCGCGTCGCCGGGCCCGGCGTGCTCGGCCGAGGACGCGTCCGCCAGCCGCGCCAGGCACCGGGCGCCGTCCTGGGCGGGGTCGCAGCCGATCAGCGTCCGCACCGCCAGCCGCAGCTTGCGCCGCGCCCGGTCGGCGCCCGCCGCGCCGCCGTCCAGGTAGGCCCGCTGCGGGGAGACCACCGGCGACAGGGCGACGACGCCGCGGACGCCGGACGCGCCCGTGCCGTACGTGCCGAGCTGGGTCGCCAGGTGCCCGCCCGCCGAGGAGCCCAGCACGACGATCCGCTCGGGGTCGAGGTTCCACAGGTCGGCGTTGCGCCTGACGAACTCCAGGGCCGCCTGGACGTCCTCGCGCTGGGAGGGCCAGCGGGCCGACTGGGCGAGCCGGTAGTTGGCGGAGATGACGACGTACCCGCGGGTGGTGAGCCTGCGGGCGGCGTACCTCCAGCCGGTCTTGTCCCCGGCCATCCAGTACCCGCCGTGCAGGATCAGGATCCCGGGCCGCCGCCCGGGGACGCCGCCGTTCTCGCGGGTGCGCCAGTAGGCGTCCAGCCGCTGGCGTTCACCGTCCCCGTAGGAGTAGGTCTCCACATGCGGCATCGGCGGCGTCACCATGACGGCGCGAGCGGTCACCCCGGCGGCCTCACGGCGGGGCGGGCGCGGGCGCTGCCCGCCGTCGCCGGGCCTGCCGCCGTTCGCGCCGGGGACTGGGCTGGTCGCACCGGGGCCGGGCTCCGCCCGTGCCTCGTCCGGCGTCACGACACCCGACAGCGAGACCGCCGCCACCGCCGCGGCCCCGAACACCAGTACCTTTCGCACCAATGCCACCTCCAGGAGGGAACCTAGCGCAAAACCGGACGCGGCTCCGGTGAGTCCGATCTTGAAATCCGTGCCACCGCGGTCAGCCCAGCGCCCGGCGCAGGTCCGCCAGCAGGTCGTCCGCGCTCTCGATGCCGACCGACAGCCGTACCAGGTCCCCGGGGACCTCCAGCGGCGAGCCCGCCGCCGACGCGTGCGTCATCCGTCCAGGGTGCTCGATGAGCGACTCCACACCGCCGAGCGACTCGCCGAGGGTGAACAGCTCGGTGCGCTCGCACACCCGCACCGCGGCCTCCTCCGACTCCATCCGGAACGAGACCATGCCGCCGAACGCCTTCATCTGCTTGGCGGCGGTCTCGTGTCCGGGGTGGCCGGGCAGCCCCGGGTAGAGCACCGTCCGTACCGCCGGGTGCGCTTCCAGCATGTGGGCGATCGCCTGGGCGTTGGCGCAGTGCCGTTCCATCC
>DATADI010000384.1:0-4424 GCA_036258615.1 Thermomonospora sp.
CGCACCGCCCGGTGGGCGCGGGGGGCCGTCGGCGTCGCCGCCCTGTTCGCGGCGAGCGAGCTGCTCGGGCGGGCGGAGATCGTGGACCGTTCCTATCTGCCGCCCGCGTCCTCGGTGGTGGCCCGCGCGGCCGAGCTGACCGGCGACACGCTGTTCCTGCAGTACGTGCTGGACACCCTCACCGCCTGGGCGGTCGGCCTCGGGCTGGCCACCCTCCTGGCGGTGCCGCTGGGGCTGCTGCTCGGCAGCGTCCCGGCGGTCAACACCGCCACCCGGGCGATCGTCGAGTTCCTGCGGCCGATCCCGTCGGTCGCGCTGATCCCGCTGGCCGGGCTGCTGCTCGGCTCCGGGCTCAACATGAAGGTGGCGCTGATCGTGTACGCCGCGAGCTGGCCGATCCTGTTCAACACCATGTACGGCCTGGACGAGGTGGACCCGGCGGGCAAGGAGACCCTGCGGGTGTTCGGGTTCGGCCGGCTGGAGATCCTGCTGCGGGTCTCGCTGCCGTCGGCGGCCCCGTTCATCGCCACCGGGGTCCGGCTGGCCGCCGCGATCGCGCTGATCCTGGCGGTCGGCACGGAGATCATCTCCGGGTTCGGCGAGGGCCTGGGGATCTTCATCGCGCAGGCCTACAGCGTGCCCGGCGGGGCGCGCGACGTGCTGGCCGGCACCGTGTGGGCCGGGACGCTCGGCCTGCTCATCGACCTGGCGCTGGGCCAGGGGCAGCGGCGGCTGTTCCGCTGGCACCACGCCCGGCAGGGCGGTGCGTCGTGACCGCCGCCGCGACGCGCCCGCGCCGTACGCCCGCCGTCGCGCGGCTGGCGGGCGGGCTGACCCAGCGCTGGCTGCCGTTCGCGCTGCTGGTGGGGGTGTGGGAGGCGGTGACCCGGGCGTCGGACAGCCCGTTCTTCCCGCCGCCCCGCGAGATCGCCCAGGTGACCTGGGACCTGTGGCTGTCGGGGCCCGCCCGGCGGCTGTTCCTCAGCGACCTGGCGATGGACAACCTGCTGCCCAGCCTGGGCCGGATGGCGCTGGCGCTGGCGATCTCGGCGGTCGCCGGGGTCGCGCTGGGCATCGTGCTGGGCCGGTCGGAGCGGGCGTTCGCCTACCTGGACCCGCTGCTGCAGTTCTCCCGGGCGATCCCGCCGCCCAGCCTGGTCCCGGTGTTCGTGGTGCTGTTCGACCTGGGCACCCAGATGCAGGTGGCCTCCATCATCTTCAGCGCGATCTGGCCGATCCTGCTGAACACCGCCGACGGGGCCCGCTCGGTCAACCGGCTCCAGATGGACACCGCCGAGGTGTTCCGGTTCTCGGCCGCCGACCGGATCCGGTACATCATCGTCCCGTCGGCGCTGCCGAAGATCTTCGCGGGGCTGCGGCTGGCGCTGTCGCTGTCGCTGATCCTCATGGTGTTCTCCGAGCTGCTGCCGGGCACCGTCAACGGCCTCGGCTACCAGCTCACCGACGCCCAGACCCGCTCCGACGTCCCGGCGATGTGGTCGGTGATCGTGATCCTGGGCGTGCTGGGCTACCTGTTCAACGCGCTGCTGCTGGCGGTGGAGCGGCGGGTGCTGCGCTGGCACCGCGGCGCGCGGAGGACGGCCGCGTGACCGGCACGGTGCGCGACGCGGTGTTCGCCCTCTGCCGGGACGCGGGGATGACGACGCTGTTCGGCAACCCCGGGTCCACCGAGCTGCGGATGCTGCGCGACTTCCCCGGCGACTTCCGGTACGTGCTCGCCCTCCAGGAGTCGGTCGCGGTGGCCGCCGCGGCCGGGCACGCGCTGGGCACCGGGCGGGCGGCGCTGGTCGGGCTGCACTCGGCGGGCGGCGTGGGGCACGGGCTCGGCGCGGTGTTCAACGCCTACCGGGACCGGGTGCCGCTGGTGGTCTTCGCGGGCCAGGCGGCCCGGCCGATGATCCAGCACCGGCCGTTCCTGGGCGCCGACGAGCCCGCGGTGTTCCCCCGCCCGTACGTGAAGCTCAGCCGCCAGCCGGACCGGGCACAGGACGTGCCCGCCGCGTTCGCCGAGGCGTACCGGGTCGCCATGACGCCGCCGCGCGGGCCGGTGTTCCTGTCCGTGCCGGAGGACGACTGGGACGCCCCCGCGCCTCCGGTGCCGCACCGCGACGTCCACGCCTCGTTCACCGCCGACCCGGCGGCGCTGCGGGAGGTCGCCGACGCGCTCGGCGCGGCCCGCGCGCCGGTCGTGGTGGTGGGCGCGGGGGTGGACGACGAGAACGCCCAGCCGCTGGTGGTGACGCTGGCCGAGCGGCTGGCCGCGCCGGTCTGGACGGCCCCGATGTGCGGGCGGTCGGGGTTCCCGGAGGACCACCGGCTTTTCCGGGGGTTCCTGCCGCCGGTACGCGACCAGCTCACCGCGCGGCTCCACGGGCACGACGTGATCCTCGTCCTCGGCGCTCCGGTCTTCACGTACCACGTGGACAGCGACGGTCCGTACGTGCCGGAGGGGGCGCGGCTGTTCCACCTGGACTGCGACCCGGCGCAGACGGCGTGGGCGGCGGTCGGGACCAGCGTCCTCACGACGGTGCGCGGCGGGCTGCGCGGGCTGCTGGACCTCGTCGGCGACAGCGGCCGGGCCCTGCCCGAGCCCCGCCCGCGCCCGGCTCCGCCCGACCCGGGTTCCCTTACGGCCGACCTGGTGCTGGAGACGCTGCATGGTCTGCTGCCCGAGGACGCGGTGGTCGTGGACGAGGCCCCCAGCCACCGGAACATCGTGCACGCCCGGCTGCCGGTGCGCCGCCCCGGCGGTTACCTGACCACCGGCAGCGGCGCGCTGGGCTGGGGCCTGCCGGTGGCGGTCGGCCGGGCCCTGGCCGGGACCGGCGAACGGGTCGTCTGCGTGATCGGCGACGGCTCGATCATGTACTCGGTGCAGGCGCTGTGGACGGCGGCGCGGCACCGGGCCCCGCTGACCGTGGTCGTTCTGAACAACCAGGGCTACGCGGCCGTCAAGGCCCTCGGGCGGCGGATCGGCCTGGCGTCCGTCCCCGGCACCGACATCGAGGGCCTGGACCTGGTGCGGGTCGCCGAGGGCCTGGGCGTTCCGGGCCGCGCCGTCACCGGGACCGCCGACCTGACCGCGGCGCTGCGCGAGGGTCTCGGCCGCGCGGGCCCGTTCCTGGTGGACGTGCCGGTCCTCGCCGACGACTCCCCCGCCTACCGTCCCTGAGCACGCCATGACCGTGACAAGCACCGCGCGGCGGCGGACACCGGATGTGGCATCCTCGTGTCGCACTCCCGTGGTACGCCGCGCACCGACCCCCGGGTGGTTCCCTTGCTCGAGATCCAGGATCTGACGCACACCTACGCCGACGGGCACGTGGCCGTCAAGGACGTGAACCTGAGCGTCGCCGCGGGCGAGCTGGTCAGCATCGTCGGCCCGTCCGGCTGCGGCAAGTCGACGCTGCTGCGCTGCATCGCCGGGCTGATCCGGCCCTCCGAGGGCCGGGTGGTCCTCGACGGCACCCCGGCCGACGGGGTGCCCGACAACCTCGCCGTCGTCTTCCAGGACTACAGCCGCTCCCTGTTCCCGTGGCTGTCGGTGCGCGACAACGTGGCGCTGCCGCTGAAGCGGCGCGGCAAGTCCAAGGCCGAACGCCGCGAGGCCGCCCTGCAGGCCCTGGAGTCGGTCGGCCTGGCCTCGGCGGCGGGCAAGTACCCCTGGCAGCTGTCCGGCGGCATGCAGCAGCGGGTCTCCATCGCCCGCGCCCTGGCCTACCGGCCCTCGCTGCTGCTGATGGACGAGCCGTTCGGCTCGGTGGACGCCCAGACCCGCGAGGACCTGGAGGACCTGACCCTCAGGGTGCGCGGCACCGACGGCATGACGATCCTGCTCGTCACCCACGACATCGACGAGAGCGTGTACGTGGGCGACCGCGTCGTCGTGCTCGGGGCGTCCCCCGGCCACGTCCGCGCCGACCTCCCGGTCGACCTGCCGGGCCCCCGCGACCAGATCTCCACCCGCGAGCTGCCCGAGTTCGTCCGCCTCCGCGCCGAGGTCGGCCGCCTGGTCCGCGGCGCGGGCGACAAGACCCCGGCCGCCAAGTGACCCCGCCGTGGGGGCGGACCACCGCCCCCACGGCATCGGGTCAGCGCCAGGTGGCCGCCCACGTGACGGGACCCACGATCCCGTCCACCTCGATACGCTCCGCCCGCTGCAGCTCCCGGCAGGCGCTCTCGGACTCGGGGCCGTACCAGCCGTCCACGGCGATCGCCCAGCCTCGTTCCTTGACCCGGCCCTGCCACCGCCGCACGTCGGTGCCGTGCATCATCGGGTTCGTCCTCCGCAGATGCCGCCCGGGCCACGGGGGCACCGCCGGTCTCCCCGGGAGCGCGTAGGCGGAGCGTATCGAGGTGGACGGGGTCGTGGGTCCCGTCACGTGGGCGGCCACCTGGAGCTG
>DATADI010000385.1:0-8448 GCA_036258615.1 Thermomonospora sp.
GCCGTCCAGTAGGAGGTGACGGCGACCAGGGAGCCCTCCCGGGCCAGCCGGTCGGTCAGGGCCCGTCCGCGCGCGGCCACGGCGGGATCGTCCACGCTCCGGCCGGCGCGGACGACCAGCACGACGTCGGGCCGCGCCGCGGGCATCGCGCGGTCCAGGAGGGCCGCCGCCCGGGACGACTCCGCGGCCGGATCGGTGAATCCGAGGTGGCGCAGCCGCTCGGCCATCCCGCCGCCGAGCAGCACCCCGGGGAGGAGGAGCAGCGTCGTCACCGCCAGGACGATCCCCGGGCGTCCTGCGATGGCGCGGGCCAGGGCAGGGAGCATCTGTCCACGCCTTCCTGGGGGGCACGCCGGCGGGTCCCCCGAGCGAGAAACTTTGATTACTCTTAGTAATCTTTTGCAACTGAGTGTACTCACGCCGCTCCGCGTGGCTACCGTGTTCACGCAGCTCGCGGAGCCGGGCCTCCGCCGCGAGGGCGCGAGCCGTCGTCCGCCGGGCACCGCCCGGCACGCGACCGTCCGGGAGAACTGTGAGCATTCGGCTATGGGTCGTGGTGCCCGCCTACAACGAGGCACCGACCATCGGCGCGACGCTGGAGGCGCTCGCCGGGCAGCACCGGGCGCCCGACGGCGTGGTGGTCGTCGACAACGCCAGCACCGACGGCACCGCCGAGGTCGTCCGGGCGTTCGCGGCGGCGCACCCCGGCCTGAACCTGGTGGTGGTGCACGAGCCGCAGAAGGGCACCGGCGCGGCGGCCGACACCGGCATGCGTCACGCGATCGCCTGCGGAGCCACCCATCTGGCCCGGACCGACGCCGACTGCGTGCCGCCGCCGCACTGGACCGCCGCGATCCTGCGGGGGTTCGCCTCGGGGCTGGACATGGTCGCGGGCCGCCTGCGGCCACGCACCGACGAGTTCCCGCTCACCTGGAAGGAGAAGTACGTCATGCGGGGCCTCCAGGAAGTGGCCACGGCGCTGCTGTGGCTGCGTCCCGGAGACCGCAGGCGTCCGGCCTTCTTCGGGCCGTTCGTGATGAGCCCGGGGAGCACGCTGGCCATCACCGCCGAGCTGTACCGGCGGTCCGGTGGCTTCCCGAGGGCCCCGATCGAGGTGGTCCACGATGACCACGAGCTGGCGAAACGGGTGCGCCGGGTGGGCGGGACCTCCGGGCGCCCCCGTGACGTCTGGGTCTACTGGTCGATGCGCAGGGTGCGCGCCTACGGGGTGTGCGCGGTGCTGCTGTGGTACGCGCAGCACCGTAGCCGCCCCCCGGTCGTGGACGTCCGCCTGCCGGCCGAGCCCGGCCACTGACAACGGCGCCGCCGGCCGAACCACAAAAATGCGAAGCCCGCCAAATAACCAGCCGACGCGCGCTTTTTCAGGCGCACATTGTCGGATAATGCCGGAATTCGGACTGTGCAATAATCGGGTCATCCGTTCATCAGGATGGCGGAGATCATCATTCGATGCGCCGGGCCCGTGGTGACATCGGGAGGTGGGACGGGTGGACATCGCCCCGGACCCCGTGGCCGGAACATCCGACCGGACAGGCCCTCGGACGCGCGACCGCACCGCGGCCGAAATCCTCTCGTGGA
This sequence comes from Thermomonospora sp., assembly GCA_036258615.1. Lineage (GTDB taxonomy): Bacteria > Actinomycetota > Actinomycetes > Streptosporangiales > Streptosporangiaceae > Thermomonospora. The sequence continues at coordinate 1,600 of DATADI010000385.1, forward strand.
CGTGTTCCGTGGTCGGGCCCCCGCTCCGGGAGACGGTGCGGCGCATGACGCCGTCCATGGCCCGGATCGTGTCCTATCACTTCGGCTGGCAGGACGAGCGGGGCCGTCCGTGCGCCGAGCCGGCGGGCAAGGTGGTCAGGCCCGCGCTGGTGCTGTTGTCGGCCCAGGCCGTGGGCGGTGACGCGGCCGACGCCGTGGCCGCCGCCGTCGCCGTGGAGCTGGTGCACAACTTCTCGCTGCTGCACGACGACGTGATCGACCGTGACCGGACCCGCAGAGGACGGCCCGCGGCCTGGACGGTCTTCGGGGTGCCCGACGCGATCCTGGCCGGGGACGCCATGCTGGCCGCCGCCCACGGTGTGCTGGCCGGGGCCCGTGCGCCGGCGCCGGCCGCCGGGACCTGGCTGGCCGAGAGCGTGGTCCGGATGTGCGAGGGGCAGAGCGCCGACGTCGCCTTCGAGGGCCGCGGGCAGGTGGAGCTGGTCGAGTGCCTGGGCATGGCCGACGCCAAGACGGGGACCCTGCTGGCCACGGCGTGCCGCCTCGGCGGCCTGCTCGGCGGCGGAGAGGGGGAGCAGCTCGGGCGGCTGGAGCGGTTCGGACGCGCCCTCGGGCTGGCCTTCCAGCTGACCGACGACGTGCTGGGCATCTGGGGAAGGCCCGACGCGACCGGGAAGCCGCTGATGTCCGATCTCGTGGCGGGCAAGAAGTCGCTTCCCGTGGTGGCGGCCCTGTGCTCGTCCGCTCCGGCCGGGCGGGAGCTGGCGGCCTTCTACCAGCGGCGCGCGACGGCCAGGCCCGATGCCGCGGACCTGGGGCGCATGGCCCGGCTCGTCGAGGAGGCCGGCGGGCGGGCCTGGGCGGAGCTGGCGGCGCGGACGGCGGCACGGGACGCGGTGGGATGCCTGGAGGGCCTCCGCTCACCCGCCGCCAGGGAACTGGCGGTCCTCGCCGAGTTCGTCACCGGGCGAGACCACTGAGAGCGGGGCGGAGGCACGATGGCCGGGAGGCACGAACGCGGCCAGACGCGGAACGGCCGCAGACTGTCCCGCGAGGACCGGGTCAGCATCACTCTGCTGCTCTTCTTCGTCCTGATGGCCGTCACGATCGAGCTGTACTTCGTCGTCCACCACCGGGACCTGCCGCAGCGGGATGATCTCTTCGCCCGTCTCTACGAGATCTACGGCGCGGGCGACCAGGCGTACTACGGCCGGGGTGACGTCCATGTCCCGTTCGCGCTGGAGACGATCAACGTCTTCGTCACCCAGGTGCTCAACGGCATCCTGATCTGGGCCATCGTGCGCCGGCGGCCGTATCGCCATCCCCTCCAGCTCGCGGTCTCGTCCTACGTGGCGTACTCGGTGGTCCTCTACTTCTGGATCGCGCACGTGTCCGGTTACCCGGGGATGCCCGAGAAGGACTGGTGGGGTTACCTCATCTTCTACGCTCCCAACCTGCCCTGGCTGCTGGGGCATCTCTACCTGGCGCACCGGTCGTTCGGAGCGATCGTCCGGCAGTTCGCGCCGCGGAGCACCGAGCCCTCGGCGGTACGGCACCCGGGGCGGGGCGGGCTCAGTCTCGGGGACGGCGGCTGACCAGGGACCGCGCCGCGCTCCCGCCCAGCCAGCCCACCCAGCCGCTCATCCCCCGCAGTGCCCGCAGCGGCTCCCAGACACCGTGTCCGGCGCGGGCCGAACCGCCCACCTGCCGCAGTGCGACGGCGGTGACGTGCAGGAACGCCTGGGCGAACTGGCTCAGGCGGGTCTCCTCGACGGCGAGCAGCCGCATGGTGCGCGCCCGCTCCGCCGGGTCGCACCGCCACACCTCGTACACCGCCTGGCGGATCGCCCTGGTGCCGGGGTCGTCGCCGGTGAACACGCCGTACAGCGCTTCGGCCAGCAGTTCGGGCACCCGGCTGTGCGCCCGTCTCTCCGCCGCGTACTCCTGGAGCGTGCCGCATCGCGCCAGGCATTCGCCGTCCAGCAGCGCCAGCGTCATTCCCACGGCGGTCAGCGGGTGGAAGTGGCCGACGGCGTCGCCGACCAGAGCCCGCCTGCCCCGCCCGTAGGCGGCGCGCGGCCGGAACCGGTTGGCCGCCCACCGGGGTGACCCGCGGCTCAGGGCCGTGACCAGCTCGCGACGGAGCGGGTCCGGGAGCCATGGTGTGTAGCGATGGGTGATGAGCGCGTCGAGTTCGCGGGCTCGGACGGAGAGCGGAACGTCGATGCACACCCGGACGGACGTGCGGTTCAGCCGGTACGCCAGCACCGGCCCCGGTCCGCCGAGGAAGATGTGGCCGTACCCCTCGAAGGGGAGGGTGACGTCCGCGAGGAGGATCCCCGCCATCCGGGACAGCGGGACGTCCGTGCCGGGAAGGCCCAGGGTGCGGCGGAGCCGTGACGAGCGACCGTCGGCGCCGACGACCCATCCGCCCATGCTCTCCACGGCGTCCCCGGCGGGTCCTCCGGTGTGGTGGACGGACGTTCCCCCGACGCCGACCACCCTGCGGCCGGTGACGAGGTCGATCCCCGGGTGCCGTGCGGCGGCCGATCGCAGCGCCGTCACGAGGGCGGCGTGCTCGCAGCTGAGCGCCGTCTCGCCGGAGGCGTACGGCAGGGAGATGGGCGGGCTGCCGTCCTCGGGGAAGACCACGAACCCGAGGCCGGTGGCGCACCGGGACGGCGGAACCTCCACCCCGAGCCGGCGCAGGGCCCCTACTCCCGGCGGGTGGATCCACTCTCCGGCCAGCCGCCGCGAGGGAGGTTCGTCGGCCTCCAGGACCAGGACGCGTCGCCCCCGCAGCGCGAATCCCAGCGCGGCGGCGCACCCGGCGGGGCCCGCACCGATCACGACGGCGTCGGCGGACGGCGTGCCCACGGGTGTCACTCGGTCCGGGTCGCCGAGGGGGAGGTTCCGGTGAGCCCGGTGCCGAGCACCCGGGTGGCGAGCCGCCGCAGTGCGGGCCGGTCGGCGGCCAGGGCGACCACCTCGAGCGCCCCGCCGCGCACACCGGCCCGCAACGCCAGCCCGCCGAGGAAGCCCGGGGTGAAGTGACGACGGCAGCGGGCCTGGTAGTCACGCCAGGCGGCCCGTTCACCGCGGACGCCGAGCACCACGTCGGAGGCGGCGTCGGCCGCGTACGCCCCGCTCCGCAGGGCCTGGAAGATCCCCTCGCCGGTGGCGTGGTTGGTCAGCCGTGCGGCCTCGCCCAGGTAGAGGGCGCCGGGCGCGGTGGCGTGGCGGACCAGCGTCGTGTGCGCGATGGGGTGGCCCTGGAGCCGGCCGATCCGGCGGGCGCCGCGCAGCCGGTCGCGGAGGTGGTCGGCGAGGAACCGCTGGAAGAGTTCCCGGGCGTTGCGCGGGCTCCGGCCGAGCCGGTCGCGGTCGACGCAGATGCCGATGTTGACGCGCCGGTCGTCCTCGGGGAACACCCAGCCGTACAGCGGCGCGAGGTTCCGGTCGAAGATCATCTCCAGGGTGTGCGGCTCGAACGGGAACTCCTCCCACCAGCCCATGACGGTGATGAGGGTCCGCCTGGGCCGGGGGTCGCGGGAGAACACCGAGTGGGCGCCGTCGGCGCAGAGCACCACGTCCGACGCGACGTCGAGCCGCTCGCCTCCGCGCACGCCGCGCAGCCCGCGGACACGTCCGCCCGGCCGGGACCGCAGCAGTTCGGTGGCGCGGAACCCGTCGACGAACCGGACCCCGCCGGCCACGGCGTGGTCCACCAGCAGCGCGTCGAAGCGCCGGCGCGAGAGGATCGTCGCTGCCTGGCCGGTCTCCACCCGGATCGTGCGCCCGCCCGGGGTGGTGAGCACCAGTGCGCGCACCGGGTAGCCGAGCCGCGCGACGTCCTCGCCGAGGCCGAGGTCGGCGACGACCCGCAACGCGCTCGGTGAGAGCGCGCTGCCGCAGGTCTTGTCCCTCGGGAAGCGCCCGCGGTCCAGCAGCAGCACGTCGGGGACGCCCCGCCGGGCCAGCCGCAGCGCGGCGGCGGCCCCGGCGGGCCCCGCACCGATCACCGCGACGGTCGCCTCCACGCTCCCCACCTTCCGGACCGGAACAATACCTTTACTCAGAGCAATGATATTTATACAGTGAGTAATAGTCCAGTCATGCGCCGTCCGTTCGGGAGGTGCCGTGCCGCGTTCGGGAGGTCCCGGCACCGACCCGGTGACGACCCGCGCGGGCGAGGAGAACTTCCCCGTGGCGCCGTGGTTCCTGCCCGCCGCGTCGCGCCGCCACCTGCTCGCCTTCTACGGCTTCGCCCGGCTGGTCGACGACGTCGGGGACGAGTACGCGGGCGACCGGACGGCGGCCCTGCGGGAACTGGACCGCGACCTCGACCGGGTCTACCGGGGTCGGCCCGTCCATCCGCTCCTGCGGGCGCTGCAACGCTCGGTCCACGACCTCGCCCTGCCCGAGGCGCCGCTGCGCGCCCTCGTGGAGGCCAACCGGCAGGACCAGCGGGTGACCCGGTACGGGACGTTCGCCGACCTGCTCGCGTACTGCGCGCTGTCGGCCAACCCGGTGGGCCACCTCGTCCTGTACGCCTTCGGGGCCGCGACCCCTGACCGCCTGCGGCTCTCCGACCAGGTCTGCAGCGCCCTGCAGGTCATCGAGCACCTGCAGGACGTCGCCGAGGACCGCGCCCGGGGCCGGGTCTACCTGCCGCAGGAGGACCTCGTCCGGTACGGCTGCGAGGAGGCCGACCTGGACCGGCCCTCGGCGGATGCCCGGGTCCGGGCGCTCGTCGCCTTCCAGGCCCGGCGGGCGGCGTCGCTGCTGGACGCCGGGGCGCCGCTGGTGGGGACGCTGCGGGGCCGCCGGTCGCTGGCGGTCGCGGGCTATGTGGCGGGCGGCCGGGCGGCGCTGGCGGCTCTCGCCCGGGTGCGGTACGACGTGCTCGGCCACCGTGCGCGCCCCACCAGGCGAGGGCTGCTGCGGGCGCTCGTGGGGACGTGGGGGAGGAAGGGATGAGCACCGCGAACACGTCGTGCGACGCGGGGTTCGCTCACGCGTGGTGTGCCCGCGTGACGTGGACGCAGGCCCGCAACTTCGCGTACGGGATCTGGCTGCTGCCCCCGGCCAAGCGCCGCGCGATGTGCGCGATCTACGCGCTCGCCCGCCGGGTGGACGACATCGGCGACGGTCCGCTGCCGGCGGCCGAGAAACTGGCCCGGCTGGAGGACGTCCGGCGGCGGCTCGCCGACCCGGGCGATCTGGGGGATCCGGTCCTGCGGGCGCTCGCCGACACCAGGGAGCGCTTCCCGTTGCCGATGGAGGCGTTCGGTGAGCTGATCGACGGCGTGCGGATGGACGTGCGGGGCGTCCGGTACGAGACGGCCGACGACCTCGCCGGCTACTGCCGCCGGGTCGCGGGAACGATCGGCAGGCTCTCGGTGGCGGTGTTCGGCACGGACGATCCGGTGCGGGCCGACCGGCTCGCCGAGACCCTCGGCGTCGCCCTCCAGCTCACCAACATCCTGCGCGACGTCGCCGAGGACTTCCGCGACGGCCGGATCTACCTGCCCGCCGAGGACCGGCTGCGGTTCGGCTGGGCCGGCGGGCCGCCGAGGCCGGCACCGGGCTTCGACGCCTTGGTGCGCCTGCAGGCACGCCGGGCCGAGGCGCTGTTCGAGGAGGGCCTGGGCCTGCTGCCGATGCTCGACCGCCGCAGCGCGGCGTGCGTGGGGGCGATGAGCGGCATCTACCGGCGGCTCCTGCGGCGGATCACCCGGCGGCCCGGCGCGGTGCTCGACGGCAGGACCTCGCTGCCGACCGTGGAGAAACTGGAGGTCGCCGCCCGCGCCCTGGCGGGGCTCCGGGTGTCCGGTCCACGGCCCGCCGACCTGGTCTGAAACCGATGCCTCCGCGAGTCCTGGTGGTCGGCGGTGGCCTGGCGGGCGTGTCCGCGGCGCTCGCCCTGGCCGACGGCGGCCACGACGTCGAACTCCTCGAAGCCCGTCCCCGTCTCGGCGGTGCCGCGTGCTCCTTCCGGCGCGGGGCGCTCACCGTGGACAACGGCCAGCACGTCTTCCTGCGCTGCTGCACCGAGTACCTTGCGTTCCTGCGGCGGCTCGGTGCGACCGGCCACGTCACGCTGCAACCACGGCTGTCGGTGCCCGTCCTGCGCCCCGGCGGTCCCGCCGGGAGGCTGTGGCGGGATCCGCTTCCGGCGCCGCTGCACCTGGCCCGCGCGCTGGGCGGCTACGTCCACCTGCCGTTCCGGCAACGTCTCGGCGTCGTGCGCACGGCCCTGGCGATGTACCGGCTCGATCCGGCCGATCCCGTCCTGGACCGGCGCACGCTGGGCGACTGGCTGGCCGCGCGTGGCCAGTCCCGGGCCGCGGTGGAGGTGTTGTGGGACCTGATCGGCCGCGCGACCCTCAACGCCACGGCATCGGACGCCTCGCTCGCGCTGGCCGCGATGGTGTTCCGCACCGGACTGCTGACCAGGGCGGGGGCGGCCGACCTCGGATACCCGCGGGTGCCCCTGGGCGACCTCCACGACACCCTGGCGGAACGCGCGCTGCGGGACGCCGGGGCCCGGGTCCGGCGGCGCAGCCGGGTGATCGGAGTCGCCGCGCACGAGGACGGGGTGCGGGCGTGGCTCGCCGGCGGTGTCACGGTGTCCGCCGACGCCGTGATCCTGGCGGTCCCGCACGACGCCGCGGCCCGGCTGCTGCCCGAGGACGCGTGGCCCGGCCTGCCTCGGTTCGGCGGGCTGGCGACGTCCCCGATCGTCAACGTGCATGTGCGCTATGACCGTCAGGTCACCGACCTGCCCTTCGCCGCCGGGGTGGGCTCGCCGGTGCAGTGGGTGTTCGACCGCACCACGGCGTCCGG
>DATADI010000386.1:0-8572 GCA_036258615.1 Thermomonospora sp.
CGCCGGGTGGAGGTGTCAGGAGTGTGCGACCAGCGGCTCGGCGCTCTCGACGGTGTCGGCGTCCTCGGTGGCGGGCCGCTGCGCGGGGCGCGGGGTGTTCATCAGCGCGGCGACGAGCAGCGCGCCGACCACGATGATCCCCGCGGCCCAGGCGCCGGCCGCCGCGAAGCCCTCCACCGCCGCCTGCCGGGCGACCTCCGGGCTCCGGCCGTGGGAGGCCAGGTAGTCCGCGGTCGCGCTGGTGGCGATGGTGTTGAGCAGCGCGGTGCCGATCGAGGCGCCGATCTGCTGCGCGGTGTTGATGCTTGCCGACGCCACGCCCGAGTCGTTCTGGCCGACGCCGTGGGTGGCGTAGTTGAGCGCCACCGGCATGATCATGCCCGCGCCCAGGCCGATCAGGAGCTGGGCGACCAGCACGCCGCCGGCGTAGCCCGTGCCGGCCTCCAGGGTGAGCATCCACAGCATGCCGCAGGAGCTGATCAGCATGCCGGGCACGATCAGCGCCCGCGGCGGGACCTTCGGCAGCAGCCGGGTGGTGAGCCCGGCGGCCGACAGCAGGACCGCCGTGATCATCGGGAGGAAGGCCACGCCGGTCCTGACCGGGGAGTATCCCTTGACGACCTGCAGGTAGTAGGTCATGAAGAGGAACGCGCCGAACATCCCGACGACGGACATGCCCACGGCCAGGTAGGCGCCGCCCCGGGTACGGCTGGCGACCACGCGCGGCGGCAGCAGCGGCTCCGGCACCCGGCTCTCGACGAAGGCGAACGCGGCGAGCAGCACCACTCCGGCGGCCAGCGGACCGAGGACGTTCGCCGAGTCCCAGCCGTCGGACTCGGCCTGGCCGGTGGCGTACACGATCGCGACGAGCCCGCTGGTGACCAGCAGCACGCCGGGGACGTCGAACCGGGCCCGGTCGCCGCGCCGCGACTCGGCCAGCACCGCGTACCCGCCCACCGCCGCGACCAGCGCGATCGGGATGTTCACGTACAGGCACCAGCGCCAGTCCAGGTAGTCGGTGAGCGCCCCGCCCGCCAGCAGCCCGATCGCGCCGCCCGCGGCGGAGATGGCGCCCCAGATCCCGAACGCCTTGGCACGGTCCTTCGGCTCGCTGAACGTCACCGTCAGCAGGGACAGCGCGGACGGCCCGAGCAGCGCGCCGAACCCGCCCTGCAGGGCCCGCGCGACCAGCAGCATCGTGAAGTCGTTCGCCGCGCCGCCGAGCGCCGACGCCGCGGCGAAGCCGAGCAGCGCGACCAGGAAGGTCCGCTTGCGGCCGGTGTGGTCGGCGATCCGGCCGCCGAGCAACAGCAGGCTGCCGAACGCCAGCGTGTACGCGGTGATGATCCACTGCCGGTCGCCGTCGGAGATCTCCAGGTCCCGCTGGAGGGACGGGAGCGCGATGTTCACGACGGTGGCGTCCAGAACGATCATCAGCTGGGCCAACCCGATGAAGAACAACGCGGCCCAGGGACGCGACGTGCCCCCCGGGGTCTGCGCCTTCGTGGTCGCCATGATTTCGTCCTCACTCGTGCGGTGTGTGCCGCGCTGACCGTTCGCGCGGCACTGACGAGCACGAGACGCGCGCCGTCCGGCCCCTGTGACAGCGCCGCGATGTGACGTGTGCCACCGCCCGGGGATGTCACAGAACGGCGGTGACCGGCGTCTTGTGCGCGTGGAACGGTCGAGGACGAACGGACGGGAGCCGAGGATGGACACAGGAGAGACGCCCGCCTCCGGTGCGCGCATGGACCCCGCCACCGAGGCGTTCGTCACCCATCGCAACCTGCTGTTCACCGTCGCCTACGAGATGCTCGGCTCGGCCGCCGACGCCGAGGACGTCCTGCAGGAGACGTGGCTGCGGTGGGTGGACGTCGACCAGGCCACGGTGCGGGACCAGCGCGCGTACCTGGTGCGGATCGTCACCCGGCAGGCGCTGGACCGGCTGCGGACGCTGGCCCGGCGCAAGGAGTCCTACGTCGGCCCCTGGCTGCCCGAGCCGCTGCTGACCACGCCCGACGTCGCCGAGGACGTTGAGCTGGCCGACAGCGTCTCGATGTCCATGCTGCTGGTGCTGGAGACGCTCGGGCCGACCGAGCGGGCGGTGTTCGTGCTGCGCGAGGTGTTCGACCTCGACTACGACGAGATCGCCGAGGCCGTCGGCAAGACCCAGGCGGCGGTCCGGCAGATCGCCCACCGGGCCCGCGCCCACGTCGCCTCCCGCAGGCCGCGCGGCATGGTGTCCCAGGCCGAGACCCGCGCCGCGCTCGGGGCCTTCCAGCGGGCGGTCGAGACGGGCGACCTGCAGGGCCTCCTCGACGTCCTCGCCCCGGACGTCATCGCCCTCAGCGACGGCGGCGGGGTCAAGCGCACCCTGCCGCGGCCCATCGTCGGCGCCGACAAGGTCGCCCGCCTGTACGCCGCCGGTCTGGGCCGGGCCGGCGGCCAGGTGTCGTTCGAGCCGGTCCAGGTCAACGGCGGCCCGGCGCTGCTCGTCCGGCTGGACGGGGAGATCGACGGCGTGCTGGCGGTACGCGTGGAGGACGGCCTGGTCGCCGGGCTGTACTACGTGCGCAACCCCGAGAAGCTCGCGCGGGTGGAGCGCGAGACCACCGTGAGCCGCTGAGGACGCCCGCGGATCAGGCGGTCTTGGGGGTGGCGCGGTCGATGATCGGGGCGAGGTCGAGGCCCGCCGGGAGGGTGCCGAAGGCGGCGCCCCAGTCGCCCGCGAGGCGGGAGGCGCAGAAGGCGTCGGCGACGGCGGGGTGGCCGTGCCGGACCAGCAGCGAGCCCTGCAGGACCAGCGCCATCCGTTCCACCACCCGGCGCGCCCGCACCTGCACGGTCTCCAGGTCGGTGAGGGAGTCCTTCACCTCCCGCACGGCCGCGTCCAGCCGCGCGTCGGCGCCGGAGGCCGACTCCACCTCCCCGAAGAACGCCTCCACGGTCTCCGGCTCCCTGGCCATCGCCCGCAGGACGTCCAGCGCGGCGACGTTCCCGGAGCCCTCCCAGATGGAGTTCAGGGGCGACTCGCGGAACAGCCGGGGCATCCCGGACTCCTCCACGTACCCGTTGCCGCCCAGGCACTCCAGGGCCTCGGCGGCGTGAACGGGCCACCGCTTGGTCACCCAGTACTTGCCGACGGCCAGCCCCAGCCGCTTCACCGCCGTCTCGGCGGCGTCGCCGCGGACCGCGCGGTCGGTGGCCCCGGCCAGCCGCAGCATGAGCACCGTGGCCGCCTCCGCCTCCACCGCCAGGTCGGCCAGCACGTTGCGCATCAGCGGCTGGTCGGCGAGGTAGGCCCCGAACGCCCGGCGGTGCGCGGCGTGGTGGGCGGCGGTGATGACGCCCTGCCGCATCCCGGCGGCGGCCCCGATGAGGCAGTCCAGCCGGGTCATGTTCACCATCTCGATGATGGTCCGGACCCCGCGGCCCTCCTCGCCGACCCGCCAGGCCAGCGCCCCCTCGTACTCGATCTCCGAGGAGGCGTTGGACCGGTTGCCGAGCTTGTCCTTCAGCCGCATCAGCCGCAGCGCGTTCAGCTTCCCGTCCGGCAGCACCCGGGGCACCAGGAAGCAGGTCAGCCCGCCCGGCGCCTGCGCCAGGGTCAGGAACACGTCGCACATCGGCGCGCTGGTGAACCACTTGTGCCCGGCGAGCCGGTACGAGCCGTCCGGGCCGGGCGTGGCGGTGGTGGTGTTGGCGCGGACGTCGGAGCCGCCCTGTTTCTCGGTCATCGACATGCCCGCCAGCAGCGCCGCCTTGGCCTCCGGGGGCCGCAGCCCGAAGTCGTAGGTCCGCTCGGTGAGCAGCGGCTCGTACCGGGCGGCCAGCGCCGGTTCGCGGCGCAGCGCCGGGACGGCCGCGTACGTCATGGAGACCGGGCAGCCGTGCCCGGCGTCCACCCGCCACACGTAGAACTTGGCGGCGCGGGCCACGTGCGCGCCCTCGCGGGGGTCGGCCCACGGGGCGCCGTGCAGGCCGCGCGTGACGGCCACCGTCATCAGCTCGTGCCAGGCCGGGTGGAACTCCACCTCGTCGACGCGGTGCCCGTACCGGTCGTGGGTGCGCAGGACCGGCGGGTACTCGTTGGCGAGCCGGCCCCACTCCTGGGCCTGGCGGGTGCCCGCCAGCCGCCCCAGCTCGTGGACCTCGGCCGCCGCCCACGCCGCGCCCTCCCGGGCCAGCCCGTCCAGCAGGGCCGGGTCGTCGGCGAGGTCGTGGCCCTCCAGCGGGGGGACCTGGTTGAACACCTCGTGCGTCATGGCGGACTCTCCTGGACCGGTGGGCTGCCGGGATCAGCCTACAGAACGACATTCGGGAGATCGGCGCCGCCGGCTCATCCGTAAGGGAGAGGGTGATCTCGTCCGCGGGTCGGAGGGCCGGCGGCCCTGGGCGTCGTAGCTTGAGAGACATGAACCACTCCGCCCCGCAGCCGGGCCCGCCGCAGCCGCGGTCCACGGGTCCCGCCGTGTCCCCCGGATCCGTGCGTGCCTCGGACGCCGAGCGGGAGGCCGTCGTGGAGCTGTTGCGGATCGCCTCCGTGGAGGGGCGGCTCACCTTCGCCGAGCTGACCGAGCGCACCGAGGCGGCCTACGGCGCCGTCACCCGCGGAGAGCTGGAGAAGATCACCTCGGACCTGCCGGGGGTGGGGGCGCCGGGCGCCGAGCCCGCGCCGCGGCTGGAGAGCCGCCGGTTCTCCGCCGTGATGGGCGACGCCAAGGAGCGGATCGTCGGGCGCATCGAGGAGGAGCTGAACGCCCTGTCGGTGATGGGCAACATGGTGCTGGACCTGCGCGACGCCCAGGTGCCGCGCGGCGAGGTGACCATCGTGGCCACCGCCGTGATGGGCGACATCAAGATCATCGTGCCGGACGGCGTCGAGGTCCGGATGACCGGCTACGGGGTGATGGGCGACCGGCGGGTCCGCACCCGGCGGCCCGAGCCCGGCCACGTCGTGCCGGTGGTGCACGTCCGGGCGCAGGCGGTGATGGGCGACATCAAGATCGTCGACGACGAGCACCACGCCCCGGCGCGCCGCGCGTTCACCGCCTGGTGGGAGGACCGGCGGTCCCGCTCCTGACGGCGGCGCCGCCAGGAGCGGGGACGGCCGGTCAGCCCCGGCGGCGGGCGGCGCGGGCGCCCAGCCACAGCGTGTAGGCGGCCACCCCGGCCAGCCCCGCCCGGCGGGTGCGCTCCCCGGCCACGGCCAGCCCGAGCACCACCTCGGTCGCCCCGTTGGTGTACACCCAGCGCCGGGTGTCCTCGGGGAACGCCAGCCGGGAGACCGGCTCGAACAGCCGGGGCGCGGCGAAGTGCAGGGCGCCGGTGCCCGCGAGCAGCAGGCCGGTCCGCTTGGTGAGCGTCATGGGTTTCCTCTCGTGGTGTACGCGTAGTCGTCGAGGTCGAAGGTGCGGGCGCGCCACCAGGCGCGCGCGCCGGAGTGGGGGCGCACGTACGGCGCGTCCCCGTGGCGGTCGAAGTAGTAGCTGTTGGAGCGCGCGCAGCTCGGCTGGAACAGGATGGTGCCGCACATCAGCCGCCGCACCTCGGCGGTGTACGCGTCGTGCGGCTCCTGCCGGACGGCCATCCGCACGGCGTTCCGCCGCCGCGCCTCGGCGAGGCAGCGGACGATGTGCGCGCACCCGGCCTCGATGATGGCGAACCAGGACGCCCCGGTGACCGTGTAGGGGCCGTTCATCAGCCAGAAGTTGGGCGCCTGCGGCACCGACAGGCCCTCGTAGTTCTGGTACCGGTGCTCGTCCCAGAACGCGCCCAGCTCCACGCCGTCCAGGCCCACCACGGGGAACGCCGGCATCGCCCCCGGCTCCAGGATCCGGAACCCGGTGGCCAGCACCAGCGTGTCGATCGCGCGTTCCCGGCCGTCGGCGGTGACGATGCCCGTCGGGGTGACGCGGGCGATGGGCGTGGTCACCAGCTCGACGTTGTCGCGCAGGAACGTCGGGAAGTAGCGGTTGGAGAACGAGGGCCGCTTGCACCCGAACCCGTACCGGGGGGTCAGCCTGCGCCGCAGGTCCGGGTCGGGCACCTGGCGGCGCAGGTGGGCGCGGCAGATCGCCTCCACCGCCCGGACCAGGAACGGCAGCCGCCGGTAGTGGATGATCCCGAGCACCATGATGGCCTCGGTGACCAGCGCGGTGACGGCCCGCACCAGCCGCTGCGCCGGGGGCGCCACCCGGAACAGGCTCCGCACCGGCCGGGGGATCGCGAAGTCGATCTTGGGGAACACCCAGATCGGCGTCCGCTGGTAGACGTCCAGCCGCCGCGCCACGGCGGCGATCTCGGGGATGACCTGGAGCCCGGACGCCCCGGTGCCGATCACCGCCACCCGCTCGCCGCGCAGGTCGTGGCCGTGGTCCCAGCGCGCGGTGTGGATGATCGTTCCCGTGAAGGAGTCCAGGCCCGCGATGTCGGGGTTCTTGGGCTGGTCGAGCGGCCCCACGGCGCTGACCAGGAACCGGGCGGTCAGCTCGGCGGGCCCGTCGGCGGTGCGCACCGCCACCCGCCACAGGTTCCGCTCCTCGTCGAACTCGGCGCGCTCGACCCGCGTGTTCAGCCGCAGGTGCGGGCGCAGCCGGTACCTGTCGGCGCAGTGCTCGGCGTACCGCCGGACCTCCTCGCCCGGTGCGAACGCCCGCGACCAGGACGGGTTGGGCTCGAAGGAGTAGCTGTAGGTGACCGACGGGACGTCCACGGCGACCCCGGGGTAGGTGTTGTGCCGCCACACCCCGCCGACGCCGGAGGCGGCGTCCAGGATCGCGAAGTCGCCGATCCCCGCCTGCCGCAGCCGGACGCCCATGCACAGCCCGGAGAACCCGGCGCCCACCACGACCACCTCGTGGTCGGGCCGCCCGGCCGGGGGTTCCGCCATGACCCCACCCCTTCGGTTCGGGATACCGAAGGTATTCGGTAGTTGTAACAAGTGTCAATAGGGTGTTGATCACGGCTGTGACGTGCGAGAACGCCGCCCAAGCCGGAATACCGCCGGATGTTAGAGTGCGGCAATGGCGCGACTGACCAGGGCCGAGAGCCAGGCGCGGACCCGGGAGCTGCTCATCGCGACGGCCCGCCGGCTGTTCCTGCGCGACGGCTACCACGCCACCTCGCTGGAGAAGGTCGCCGAGGCCGCCGGGTTCTCCAAGGGCGCCGTCTACTCCAACTTCGCCACCAAGGACGAGCTGTGCCAGGTGGTCATCGACGCCGTCCGCGCCGAGCAGGTCCAGGCCATCATGGCCGCGTTCGGCGGCGACGGCGCGCCCGCCGACCGGCTGGCGGTGTTCCGCGCCTGGGCCGAGCGCACCATCGGCGACCAGGGCTGGACGCTGCTGGAGGCCGAGTTCGCCGTGCACGCCGCCCGCCGCGACCCCGCGCTGCGCGCCAGGGTCGCCGACGGCGGACGCGCGTGGGTGGCCGCGCTGCGCGCGCTGATCGAACAGGAGGCGGGGCGGCGCGGCGTCCGGCTGCCGCTGCCCGCCGGGGAGCTGGCCGAGACGCTGCTCAGCCTGGGCATCGGGCTCGGCCTGCGGCGGGCGGTCGATCCGGCGGTGTCCCCGGCCGCCCTCACCGACATGATCCGGCTCGTCTTCGAGGGGCCGCCGGAGCGCGGCTGAGCCTCACCGCTCCCGGCGGCGCCCGCCGTACTTCTTGTGCACCGCCTGCTTGGAGACCCCGAGGGCCTCGGCGATCCGCGCCCAGGGCAGCCCCTGGGCACGCGCCCGGCGCACCTGCACGGCCTCCAGCCGCTCGGCCTGCCGCCGCAGCTCCGCGACCGCCGCCAGCGCCGTGAGCGGGTCGTCGTCACCGCTCGCCCGCGTCAGCCGTACGAGATCCTCCACGGGGTCAACCCTCGGGGACGGCACCCCGCCGGTCAAGTCGTCACGTCACCGTCAGCTCGCGTCGCCGCGTTCGGCCTCCCGGACGCCCTCTTCGTCTGGCGGGAGGCTGTCGGGGGAGTCGGCGTGCACACCGGGGACGCCGGTGCCCGAGGCGTCCCGCGGCGACTCCTCGGGCTCGGTACGGCCCCGGGCGTCCGAGCCCCGGTTGACGGGGGCGAAGTCGCGGTCATGGGTGGTGGCGGGCTCGTGGCCCGGATCGTCGCGTTCGCTCATGCGCGACGCCGTACCCGCGCCGCCGCGCGGCATTCAGACGGCGGCGGCCTCCCGCACGCCCGCGACGGCCTCGTCATAGCGGTGCAGCACGACCTCGGCCACCTCCGGGGCGGCGCCCAGCACGCCGGAGACCGCCGTGGCCCCGGCCGCCAGCGCCTCCCGGCGCACCTTGTCGGCGAAGTAGCCCGGCGACAGGAAGTACGAGGCGACGGCCACCCGCGGCGCGCCCGCCGCCAGCAGCGCCGCCACCGCGTCGCCGGGGGAGGGCCGCGCGGCCGACGCGAACGCCGGGACCGCGTCCCACCAGCCGGCCGCCCGCCACCGCCGGGCCAGCGCCCCGATCGTGGCGTTGGCCGCCGGGTCGCTGGACCCCGCCGAGACCAGCACGACCGCCGTGTCCGGGTCGCCGATCTCCACCCCGGCCTCGGTCAGGCGGCGTTCCA
>DATADI010000387.1:0-19789 GCA_036258615.1 Thermomonospora sp.
GGCGCCGGGTCCGCTTTTTCACCCCACGACCGATGGCGCGATCTGTGGGGTGCATGTCGTTGACGCCATCGGTGCCGGGCGACCAGCCTGGACGTCATGCGCCGCGTCGTTTTCGTGATCTACGAGGGCTTCCAGCCGCTCGATCTGGTGGGGCCGCACGAGGTGTTCGGGCACGCGAACGCGCTCACCGGCGGCGGCTACCGCTGCCAGATCGCAGCGCCCGCGCCGGGTCTCGTCCGAGGCCGCAGCGGGCTGCCCGTCCACGCCGAGCACGGCGTGGCGGACCTGCCGCCCGACGGCATCGACACCCTGGTCGTCGCCGGAGGCGACGGCGTCGACCAGGCCCGCAACGACACCGCGCTGGTCGAGTGGCTCCGTGCCGCCGCCGCCGGAGCGCGCCGCGCGACGTCGGTGTGCTCGGGGGCGTTCCTGCTGGCCGCGGCGGGCGTGCTGCGGGGACGGCGGGTCACCACGCACTGGTCGCGCGAGGAGCAGCTGCGGCGCGAGCATCCCGAGGTGACCGTCGACTGCGACCCCATCTTCATCAGGGACGGTTCCGTGTGGACCTCCGCGGGCGTCACCGCGGGCATGGACCTCGCCCTCGCCCTGGTGGAGGACGACCACGGCCGCGACGTCGCGCACCGCGTCGCCCAGGAGCTGGTGATGTTCCTGCGCCGCCCGGGCAGCCAGTCGCAGTTCAGCGTGCCGCTGTGGACGGCGCACCCGGCCACCGACCCGATCCGCGCGGCGGTCGCCGCCGTCAACGCCGACCCCGGCGCCCGCCACGGCATCTCCGACCTGGCCGCCCACGCCGGGCTCAGCCCCCGCCACCTGCAACGCCGGTTCAGCGCCGAGCTGGGCATGCCGCCCGCCGCGTACGTGGAACGCGTCCGCGTCGAGGCCGCCCGCCGCGCGCTCGCCGAGGCCGACGACCCGGTGGACACGATCGCCCGGCGGCTGGGCTTCGGCACCGCCGAGACGCTCCGCCGGGCGTTCCACCGCCATGTCGGCGTCGCCCCCTCCGACTACCGCGAACGATTCCGAGCCGCGAAGGAGTACGCGTGACCACCTACGGACTGCTGATCTTCGACCGTGCCGAGGAGTTGGACTTCGTCGGCCCCTGGGAGATCTTCACGGCCTCCTCGATGCTGCGCGACCACGCCGACACCGTCGTGCTGATCGCCGAGGACACCGGGCCCGTGCGCTGCAACAAGGGCATGCGCGTCCTGCCCGACCACACCCTCGACGACCACCCGCCCCTGGACGTCCTGCTGCTCCCCGGCGGCAACGGGGCCCGCGAGACGCAGATGCACAACCCCGTCGTCACCGGCTGGATCGCCAAGGTCGCCGCCGAGGCGTCCTGGGTGACCAGCGTGTGCACCGGCGCCTCCCTCCTGCACGCGTCGGGCGTCGCCCGAGGCCGCCGCGTCGCCACGCACTTCTCCTACGAGGACCGCCTCGAAGCCCTGGGCGGCGTCACCGTCGTACGCGACGCCCGCTACGTGGTGGACGGCAACGTGATCAGCAGCCAGGGCGTGTCGGCCGGGATCGACATGGCGTTGTGGCTCGTCGGGCGCCTGCACGGCCGCGACCACGCTCGCCGGGTCCGGCGCTACGTCCAGTACGAGCCCGCCCCGCCGTACCTCGCCGACGAACCGCTCGCCTGAGTCCCGCCGTACGAAAGGGGCGTCATGCCTGACTTCGACCTGCGTTTCCCGACGACCGAGATCGCCGTCAGGGCCCGCGAGTTCGTGGAACGGATCGAGCCGCCGGTCCTGGCCAACCACAGCGTGCGCAGCTACCTGTTCGGCAGCGCCCTCGCGGCCCGGCGGGGATGGAAGCCCGGCAGGGACTACGACGACGAACTGCTGTACCTGGGGTCCGTGCTGCACGACGTGGGGCTGACCGAGCAGGGCGACGGCGACCAGCGCTTCGAGATCGACGGCGCGGACCTGGCCGTCCGCTTCCTGCTGGAGCAGGGCGTCACGCGGGAGCGGGCGCAGGTGGTGTGGGACGCGATCGCGTTCCACACCTCCCCGCACCTCGCCGCGCGCATGGGCCCGGAGGTCTCGCTCGCCCAGCAGGGCACCGCCCTGGACATCGCGGGCACGGGCGCCGAACTCCTGCCCCCCGGGTTCGCCGACGAGGTGCACGCCCGGTTCCCCCGGCTGGACGCGGAGGACGGCCTGGCCGACGCGATCGTCTCCCAGGTCCTGGCCAACCCCGCCAAGGGGGCGCCCATGACCTTGCCCGGCGAACTCGTACGCCAGCGTGTGCCCTCCGTGCACGTGCCCACGTGGGCGGACATGGTGGCCGCGTCACCCTGGCGGCAGTAGCCGCCGGCCGGGGGACGTACGGCCGCAGAGCGCGAGTTCGAACGCCGTGTCCAGCCGCCGGTGGGTGGTCTCGCTCAGGACACGGTCGGTGTTGAGCGCGATGACGGCCTGGCGGCGGCCGTCGGCGGTGGTGAACGCCAGGCTGAGGTAGCCGGGGAACGAGCCCTGGTGGCCCCAGGCGGGACCGCAGGAGGTGGTGATCCGGGCGACGCCGAGGGCGTACCCGCCGGACCTGGCGGCGATCGTCTTCAGGGCCCGCTGCTGGGCGGGGCGCAGCAGGCGGCCGGAGAACAGGGCACGGTGGAAGCGGGCCAGGTCCGCGGTGGTCGAGATCATCCCTCCGGCCGTCCAGGCGATGGACGGGCTGAGGGTGGTGATGTCCACCGTGCCCTGGCCGGGGACGTTGGTGAGATAGCCGCGGGTGTGCGGCCCGTGGATCCGGGGATCGCGCACCGGCAGGCCCGTGCCGCGCAGCCCGAGCGGCCGGATCAGCCGTCGGGTGATCTCGCCGGTGGCGCTGCGCCCGGTGGCCTTCTCGACGATGAGCCCGAGCAGCACGTAGTTGGTGTTGGAGTACGCGAAGCCGGTGCCGGGGCGGAACGAAAGGGGCCGGTCCTCGACCAGGCCGACCAGCGCACGCGGCGCCCAGTAGTGGCCCCGGTCACGGGCGTACGGCTGCAGCACGCGAGGGTCCTGGCTGTAGTCGGGCAGCCCGCTGGTGTGGTTGAGCAGCTGACGTACCGTGATCCGGCGGCCGTCGCGGATCGTGCCGGGCAGCCAGCGCTCGACGCTGTCGTCCAGCCGCAGGCGGCGCTCACCGGCCAGCTGGAGGACGACGGTGGCCACGAACGTCTTGGTGTTGCTGCCGATACGGAACCGGTCGTGGGTCCTGATCGCCCGCTTCGTTCTCAGGTCGCGGACGCCCCGGGCCCACCTGGCGGTGCGGTCGTCCCGGCGGGTGAGCGCGACGACCCCGGGGACGCCCGACGCCACGACGCGGTCCAGGGCCGCCCGTACCGGGGAGGCGGGCGGTGCGGCGTGGGCGGCCGGCACGACGCCCGTGACGACGGCGGCGGTCACGGCGGTCACGACGGGTGTTGCCAGCATGGGGCACCTCCGGGTCAGTCGGGGAAGAACAGGTCCTCGATCGAGGTCTCGAAGACCTTGGCGATCCGGAACGCGAGCGGCAGGCTGGGGTCGTGCCGGCCGGTCTCGATCGCGTTGACCGTCTGCCGGGAGACCTCCAGGCGGTCGGCGAGGTCGGACTGACTCCACCGCCGCGCCGCCCGCATCTCCCGCAGCCGGTTCCTCACCGGGCCCTGCCGCGCAGCTCCAGCGCCGCCACGCAGGCGGCGACCGACCCGACGAACGCGATCTGCACCGACCGGCGCAGGTCACCCGTCCCGGCGGCGTCCAGCAGCCCGGCCACGAAGACACCGGACAGCAGCACCGCGAAGCCGATCGCCATCGCCTCCAGCTGGAGCACCCGCTGGTACTCGTCGGCCCGGCGCAGCCCCCGCCAGAACGCCCGGCCGATGAGCAGGCCCGGGACCACGTTGGCCAGCGACCACGCCAGCCGGGCCGAGCCGTCCGCGCCGAACCACCCCGCCTCGTCCACCACGGCCAGCGCCCCGAGCGTCACGAGGGCGGGGATCCAGTCCCGCCACGCCTGACGCGCCTGCTCCCGCTCGACCCTGCCGCCCTGTTCCCTGCCCATGGCCAGGAATGTAAAGTCTGCTTGTCACTATGTCAAACATACTTTCCATCCCGCGCCGCCAGGCACTTCGTCCTCGCTGAGCCTCCCTGCCCGGTTCAGTCTCGGCGTGGTCCGAGGTCACCCAGCAGGCCGCGGCTGATGATCAGCTTCTGGATCTCGCTGGTGCCCTCGCCGATCAGCAGGAACGGCGCCTCGCGCATCAGCCGTTCGATCTCGTACTCGGTGGAGTAGCCGTAGCCGCCGTGGATGCGGAACGCCTCCTGGGTGACCTCCACGCAGTACTCGCTGGCCAGCAGCTTGGCCATGCCCGCGGCGACGTCGTTGCGCTCGCCGGAGTCCTTCAGCCGCGCCGCGTTGACCATCATCTGGTGGGCGGCCTCGACCTTGGTGGCCATCTCGGCGAGCTTGAAGGCGATGGCCTGGTGCCCGGCGAGCGGCCTGCCGAACGTGTGGCGCCGCCGCGCGTACCCGGCGGCCAGCTCGAACGCCCGCAGGGCGATGCCGCAGGCGCGGGCGGCCACGTTGACCCGGCCGACCTCGACGCCGTCCATCATCTGCGCGAAGCCCCGGCCGGGCGCGTCGCCGAGGACCTGTCCGGCGTCGATGCGGAAGCCGTCGAAGACGGCCTCGGTGGTGTCGACGCCCTTGTACCCCATCTTGCCGATCTTGCCGGGGATGGTCAGGCCGGGCAGCACCTCGCCGAACCCCTCGGGCTTGTCGACCAGGAACGCGGTGAGGTTGTCGTGCGGCCGGTCCGCGCCCTCGTCGGTGCGCACCAGCAGGGCGACCAGGTTGGCGGTGCCGCCGTTGGTCAGCCACATCTTGGTGCCGTCGATGACGTAGGCGTCGCCGTCGCGGCGGGCGCGCGTCCTGATCGCGGCGACGTCGGAGCCCAGGTCGGGCTCGGACATCGAGAACGCGCCGCGGACCTCCCCGGTGGCCATCCGCGGCAGGTACGCGGCCTTCTGCTCGGGGGTGCCGTGCTGTTTGATCATGTGCGCCACGATGAAGTGGGTGTTGATCACGCCGGACACGCTCATCCAGCCCCGCGCGATCTGCTCGACCACCAGCGCGTAGGTGAGCAGGGACTCGCCCAGGCCGCCGTACTCCTCGGGGATGGTCAGGCCGAACAGCCCCATCTCCCGCATCCCGGCGACGATGTCGGCCGGGTACTCGTCGGCGTGCTCCAACGCCTGGGCGTGCGGGAGGATCTCCCTGTCGACGAAGTCGCGGACCGTCGCCAGGATCTCCCGTTGCACGTCGCTGAGTCCGGCGGTCTGGGCGAGACGGGTCACAGGTCGTTCTCCTCTGCGCGGCTGGTGCCGGGGGCGGCGGCGGGAAACCGAATCCGGTTCAAGTGAAGCACGTCAGACGAGCGGGACGGGGTCCTCGGGGTTTTCTGTGAGTGGGCGGCGGGTGGCCGGGTGGGGGCGCCGGATTCCCAGGGTTCTCACAGAACCTCTCAGAAACCGGTCGGGTCGGCCTGTGAGGCTCTGCCCCATGACAACGATCGAGGTACAGGGGCTGACCAAGAGGTACGGGCCCGACACGGTGGTCGAGGACCTGTCGTTCACCGTCGAGCCGGGGCAGGTGACCGGCTTCCTCGGCCCGAACGGCGCGGGCAAGTCCACGACCATGAAGATGATCGTGGGGCTGGCCGCGCCCACGAGGGGAGCGGTCACCATCGGCGGCCGTCGCTATGCCGACCTGCCCGTGCCGCTGACCGAGGTGGGGGCGCTGCTCGACGCGGGTGCCGTCCACGGCAGCCGCAGGGCGCGCGACCATCTCCTGGCGCTCGCGGTGAGCAACGGGCTGCCCCGCCGCCGGGTGACGGAGGTGCTCGCGCGGACCGGGCTCGACGGCGTGGCCGGGAAGCGGGTCGGCGGGTTCTCGCTCGGCATGCGGCAGCGGCTCGGCATCGCGGCGGCGCTGCTCGGCGACCCCCGGGTGCTGATCTTCGACGAGCCGGTGAACGGGCTCGACCCCGAGGGCATCCGCTGGATCCGGGACTTCATGCGCTCGCTGGCCCGGGAGGGCCGGGCGGTGCTGGTGTCCAGCCACCTCATGAGCGAGATGGCGCAGACCGCCGACCACCTGGTCGTCATCGGCCGGGGCAGGCTCATCGCCGACACCGGCATGAGCGAGTTCCTGCGCACCAACGGCGAGAGCACCGTGCTCGTCCGCACCGCCGATCCGGGGGCGTTCGCGCTCCGGCTGACCGCCGCCGGGGCCGCCGTGCGCGAAGGACCCGAGGCCGCGCTCGTCGTCTCCGGCATGACCAGCGAGGAGATCGGCAGGCTCGCCGCCTACCACGGCGTCGCGCTCGGCGAACTCACCCCGCAGCGGCCCTCGCTGGAGGACGCCTTCATGGAGCTGACCAAGGACAGCGTCGAGTACCAGGGAGCCGCCGCGTGACCTTCTCCCACACCCTCCGGGCGGAGTGGATCAAACTCCGCAGCCTGCGCTCCACCTGGTACACGCTAGCCTGCCTCGTCGCGGTCGGACTCGGCATCACGTTCCTGTCCATGAACTCCGCGGGCCAGGAGTACGCGACCGCGACGGCCGCCGAGAAGGCCGACTGGGATCCGACCGCCATGAGCCTGACGACCTACCTCGTCGCCCAGCTGATCGTCGGGGTGCTGGGCATCCTGGTCGTGACCTCCGAGTACGCGACCGGCCTGATCCAGACGTCGCTGGCCGCCACGCCCCGCAGGCACCGGCTGCTGACCGCCAAGGTGGTGGTGGCCACCGCCGTCGCCCTGGTGGCGGGGCAGGCGCTGATGTTCGCCTCCTTCCTCCTCGGGCAGGGCATCCTCGCCGCGCACGACGCCCCGTACGCGCGGCTCGGTGATGCGGACGCGTTCTCCGCCGTGGTGGGCGGGGGGCTCTACCTGGCGGTCATGGCGCTGCTCGCGGTCGGGCTCGGCACGCTGGTGCGGGCCACGGCGGGGGCGCTCGCCACCCTGGTGGGGATCGTCTTCCTGGTGCCCGCCCTCGCGGAGCTGTTCCCGTCGTGGATCCGGGGTCTCTTCGACATCTGGCCGAGCCTGGGCGGGGCGGCGGTCCTCGCGACGGTCCCGGACCCCGACTACCCGCATCCCTGGCTGAACCTGGGCGGGATGTTCCTCGGCGCCGCCGCCGTGCTGGCCGCCGCGTTCGCCGCGTTCCGGCGCCGCGACGTGTCCTGACGTCTTCATATCCTGGCCGACGTGGAGGGAGCGGGGCGGGCGATGACCGAGCGGTTGCTGGTGGTGGACGACGAGCCCACCGTCCGCGAGCTGCTCTCGGCGACGCTGCGTTTCGCCGGGTTCCGGGTGTCGTCGGCGGCGACCGGCGCCGAGGCGGTCGCCGCGGCCACCGAGGAGCCTCCCGACCTGGTCCTGCTCGACGTCATGCTGCCCGACATGGACGGCTTCGAGGTCGTCCGGCGGCTGCGCGAGCGGCGCCCGGGGAGCCGCGGCGGGCCGGTGCCCGTCCTGTTCCTCACCGCCCGGGACCGCCAGGCCGACAAGGTCACCGGGCTCTCCCTCGGCGCCGACGACTACGTGACCAAGCCGTTCGACCTGGAGGAGCTGATCGCGCGCATCCGCGCGATCCTGCGCCGCACCACGGGCCACCAGTCCGGTGTGCTGACGGTGGGCGCGCTCTCGCTCGACGCCGAGGGACACCAGGTGACGCGGGCGGGGCGGCCCGTCCGCGTCTCTCCCACCGAGTTCCGCCTGTTGCGCTACCTGATGGAGAACGCGGGGCGCGTGGTGTCCAAGGCGCAGATCCTCGACCGGGTGTGGCGGTACGACTTCGGCGGCGACTCCAGCATCGTCGACACCTATATCTCCTACCTGCGGCGCAAGGTGGACGCCGAGGAGCCCAAGCTTATCCACACCGTGCACGGTGTGGGCTACGTGATGCGGGAGCCCCGGGGGTGAACCGGTTCTCGCTGCGGGCCCGGCTGCTGCTCGTCACCACGGGCCTGCTGCTGACCGGGCTCAGCCTCATCAGCGCGGTGGTGTCCGACCAGCTGGAGCGCTACCAGCTCGGCCGGCTCGACAGCCAGCTGCGCTCGTTCACCACGATCGTCTCCGGCCTGTCCGGCACGGGGCCGCCCCAGAACGAGAACCCCGCCGCCGACCCCGAACTCCTCGACCCCGCCCTCGACCTGATCGGCAGCCCCTACGTCGTGTACCTGGACGCGAAGGGCGCGGTGGTGGGGGGCGTCCACGCGTCCCGGCTGGACGGCGCGACCCTGCCGCCCCGCGACGAGCTGCACGCGGTGCCCGCCGACGGGACCGCCGTGGACCTGCGCGCGGCGGACGGCTCGGGACGCTGGCGGGCCGTCGCCCGGCCGACCGCCCGAGGCGGCGGGACGGTGATCGCCGCCGCGCCGCTCACCGAGATCGACGCGACCATCGCCCGGCTCCGGACGAGCAGCCTGGTCGCCGGGGCCCTGGTGCTCGTCGCGCTGACGGCGGCCGGCTGGTTCGCCCTGGGGCGGGGGCTGCGGCCGCTGCGCCGGATCGAGCACACGGCCGCCGCGATCGCCGACGGCGACCTCACCCGGCGCGTCCCCGCCCTCGCCCCGCCCGGCACGGAGATCGGGCACCTCGCCGCATCCCTCAACACCATGCTCGGCCAGCTCGAACGGGCCTTCGCCGAGCGTGCCGCGTCCGAGGCCCGGATGCGCACCCTCCTGTCGGACGTCAGCCACGAACTGCGCACCCCGCTCTTCGGCATCAAGGGCTCGACCGAGCTGTACCGGATGGGCGCCCTGCCCGAGCGCGCCGACGTCGACGCGACGATGCGCCGCATCGACCGCGAGGCCACCCGGCTCACCGCCCTCACCGAGGACCTGCTGCTCCTGGCCCGGCTGGAGGAGGCTCCCGAAGGGCAGCTCGACCGGGCTCCGATGGACCTGCGCACCCTCGCCAACGACGCCCGGCACGACCTGCGCGCCCTCGACCCGTCCCGCCCGGTCCGGCTCACCGGGCCGGGCGGCGGCGGTCCGCCCGGTCCGGCCCCGGTCCACGCCGACGAGGACCGGCTGCGGCAGGTCGTCACCAACCTGGTGGGCAACGCCGCGACCCACACCCCGCCGGGGACCCCCGTCCGCATCGGCGTCGGCATCGCGGACGGGCGTGCCGTGCTCGAGGTGGCGGACGAGGGCCCGGGAATGACGGCCGAACAGGCGGGCCGCGTCTTCGACCGTTTCTACCGGGCCGACCGCTCCCGGAACCGGTCGGAGGGCGCGAGCGCGGGTCTCGGGCTCGCCATCGCCCGCTCCCTCGCCCGCGCCCACGGCGGAGACGTCGAACTGGAGACCGCCCTCGGCGCAGGCGCCTGCTTCCGCCTGACCCTGCCCGCGGTGTGAGTCAGTCCAGCAGGGTGCGGACGGCCTGCCAGGCGTTGTGAAAGACGGCCCACAGCGCGAGCTTGGCCGCCTCGATCCGGGTGCGGATCCTCCAGTGCCGGGCCTCGTCGGAGGAGGGCTGCCGGGTGGGGGTCGGTGCAGTCATGGCCCTGTCCTTCGTCTCGTCGGGACGTTGCTCGGGCCAGTGTGGATTCGTGGGTGGTTGTCCGGTATCGGTCTGTGATGCGGTTGCTGCTCAGGGCCGGGCGACTCCCGACATCCTGGTTGTCGCGGGGGTTGTCCGAGGGATCTGGCAGTGAGGGGCGTGCGGATGGGCGGTCGCGCGGAACCCGCCGAAAGCAGAGGTGGCGGCGCACGACAGGCGGCGTCCCGGCGGCCGGGGCGGCCGTTCGGGCCGTTGCGCGGAGAGGTGGCCGAGGTCCGGCTGCTCGCGGGATGGCTGCGGGACCTGCTGGCGGGCTCGGGGCTGACGTTGCTGCAGATGTCCCAGGTGATCCCGTACGGCAAGGACCTGATCTCCCGGAAGATCAACGGGGAGACGGTGCCGGAGTGGCCGTTCGTGGAGGCGTTCGTCGCGGCGTGCCTGCCCAGGGGCGACTCGGCGGGGCGCGAGCAGGCGTTGCGGAAGGCGCGTTCGCTGTGGGAGGCCGCCGAGCGCGCCGCCGCCGGTGCCGAGCCGCCGGTCACGGCACCGGCCGGTGCGCGGGTCGCCGAACCGCGGGACGAGGGCAGGGCCGCGGAACTGGCACGGGCGCTGCGGACCGCCGAGGAGCACCGGGAACGGGCCAGGGAACTGGCCGCCCAGCAACAGCAGGCGATCAGCACGCTGATGTACCTGCTGGGCGCGCTCACCCAGGCCCGCAACCAGCTCACCGCCGAACGCGACGCGCTGCGGGCCAGGCTGGACGCCGAGACGACCGCCCGGCGGCAGGCCGACGAGCGGCTGCGGGACGTGCAGGAACGGCTGGCCGCGGCCGAGGAACGGCGGCGGCGCGCCGAACAGCGGTTGTCGGAGGCCAACCAGCAGCTCGGCCGGACCCGCTACCTGTACGACAAGGCCACCGTGCAGAGCCTGCAGGCCCGGGAGGACCTGCAGGAGCTGGCCGCGCCGCCGCCGTCCGACGCCGGTCGGGAGCCACCGGTGGAGCCTCCGCCGGTGATGGGCGCCGCCGACCAGGACGCCGCCGACACCGTGCTGGACAACGTCGAGAGCCTGCTCGCCGGCGTGGACCACGACCTGGACGAGCTGGAGGACGAACTCGCCCGGGCCGACTCCGACGACCATCCCGCGACAACCCCCGACAACCCGCCCACCAGCACCGACAACGCCGACAACCCCGTGCCCGCCGGGCACCTCGTCCCCGCCGACGAGCCGATGTCCGGACAGCTCGTGTCACCCGACCACGGCGAGGCCGTACCCGCCGCCGACGATCCGGCGGAGACGGTCGTGCTCAGCGGCACCGTGGAGCGTCGGCGTGGCGGCGCCGTCCTCGATCTGGCGCCCGTTGTGATCATCGCAGCCGCGATCATCGGGCTGCTCGTCGTCTTCGCCTGCTACAGCAGCCCCGATGTCCGCCTCCAGTACGCCCAGGGCACCCACGGGAGCATCCCGGAGCATCAGGGGCAGGATCTGCGCTGGACCCTGCCCGGCCGTGGCCGCATCGACACCACCTGGACCATCGAACCCGGCGCCCCACGTGCCACCGGCCTCACCGGGCAGATCGACGCCCGTAACGGCGGCGCCGACGACTCCGGATGCTGGGGCCGTGTCCAGGTCACCCTGTACGCCGACGGCGACCGCCTCTACGAGGAGACCCTCCACTACACCCGCAACAACTACGCCTACCGCCGCCTGAACGACGTCAAGCTCCCCAGGAGGCCCAGCACGATCCGCCTCACCGCGCAGCGTGTGGACCAGCGACCCTGCAACACCCACCTCACCTGGGAGAGCATCGGGCTCAACGCCTCCGGCCCCGGCCCCTTCGGCTGGGACTTCGACACCGCCCGCAACGCCACCTGAATCCCACCGCCGCCCCGACGGGGGAGGGGTCAGGCGAGGCTGACGCGGAGGCGGGGTTTCATCGAGCGGTCGCTGAACGCCTGCTGGGGGCCCCACTGGCCGCCGGAGTACTCCGACCACCACAGGGCCGGGTCGCCGCCGGTGCCGACCCAGACCATGACGAGCTTGCCCGTGTCCGCCACGCCCAGGGCGGGGGCGTTGTCGGTGCGGCGGTCCCCGAGGGTCTGCGGCGCGCCCCAGGACGTGCCCGTGAACCTCGCCCAGGAGATGTGGTCGTCGTGGGCGTTCCGCCAGGCCATGAACAGGTCGACGCCGTCGGAGGCCAGCGCGGGGACGTGGCTGGTGCGGAGCTCGGTGTACTCGTAGTTCGTCCAACCGCCGCCGTCGTAGGACCGCCAGCGGATGCGGGACTGGTCGTCAGGGCCCCGGAACGCCATGTAGAGCCGCCCGTCGGGACGGTGCGCGGCCACTCCGACGCCGTCACCGGGCACGAAGTCGAACTCCGCCGCGGCGGGCTCGGTGGAGCCCGTCAGCGGGTGGACCCACTGGCGGTCCCGCAGTTCCGACCACCGCAGGCGGTTCTGGAACTGCGCGGTGCCCTTGAAGAACAGGAACGTGCGGGAGCCGTAACGGGCCACGGTCGGGAACGTCGGCGTCTCGAAGTGGCGCGCCGGGGCCTGCCCACCCCACGTGTAGCGGCTGTGGCCGGGCTGCGGGTTCGGCACCGGCTGGTCCTGGAGGGAGAACCAGACCCGCTTGTCGTCCCCGCTGCCCCGCCAGGCCATGACGGCGTCCTGGCCCACTCCCGCGATGGACGGGGTGTCGCTGCTGCGCCGGTCGTGGAGCACCCGCGGCTCCGGCCACCGTACGGAGGGGCCGATCACCCGCCGGCTCTCGGAGAAGCGGATGCGGTTGTCCGAGGCGTCCTCGCACCACGCCATCGCGGGCACCCGAACCGACATCACGTGCGACATGAGCGCAGAGTAGAAGGCCGGAAAGGTCGTGCCCAGCCCTTCTCGTGACCGGGTATGAGGTTTGTCCTCTGCCGGTCACGGAACGGCGGACAGCACCACGTACTCGACCAGGCTCCCGTCCTGCTCACAGGTGTGACGGCCGGTCTCGGCGAACCCCAGGCGGCGGGCCAGACGCAGACTGCGCTCGTTCCAGGACTGCACGACGGCGCGCAACCGGCCCGGGTGACGCGCCCCCAGATGCCCGAGGACGGCCTCCCCGAACCGCGCACCGTGACCCTGGCCCACCAGGTCGGGGCGCATGCCGACGCCCACGTCCAGCACCCCCGGCTCCTCGGCCAGGCCGGGGACGCGGGCCTCCTCGCCCAGGCACAGGAAGCCGACCAGCTCCCCGCCCGGGTGTCCCACCACCGCGAGGTAGCCGTCGGACGCTTCGAGCAGCCCGTCCTCGGGGCGCGAGTCGTACAGCCGCCACGGCCCCGGATAACGCCATCCCGCGACGTCCTCGGCGTGTGCCTCGGTGAAGGGAACGATCACCAGCTGATCCGGCATGGTCATCACGCGGCCGAGTGTGTCAACCGTGCTCCACGCCGCGCACCCCGTTTTCAGGGGCGGCCCATGTCGTCGTAGGCGCGGCGGGCGGCGTGGACCTGGGGGAGGTGCTCGTCCGACCACTCGGCGAGAGTGGCGAAGACCGGGGACAGGGAACGGCCGAGGTCGGTGATCTCGTACTCGACGCGGGGCGGGATCTCGGCGTGGTAGGTGCGGGTGACCAGACCGTCGCGTTCGAGCCGGCGCAGGCGCTCGGTGAGGACCTTGGGGGTGACCGAGCCGAGGTAACGCTCGATCTCGGTGAAGCGGAGCCTGCCGTGATGGCTGAGCACCCACAGGATGGGCGTCGTCCAGCGGCTGAACACCAGGTCCACGACGGGGGTGATCGGGCAGGGATCCGGTGTCATCTGGGTAGTCACTATCTTCTAGGAACCTACTATGACCTGGATGTTAGCTTCCGCGTGTCCGGGCGGAAACACCGTCCGGACGCCGAGGAGGAAGCATGAGCATGCCGGTCCTTCCCGTCCGTGAGGGTGAGGCCCCGCAGACGGGGCCGTCGGTCCCGCACGTGCAGTTCACCCAGACCAGCCCGCCGGAGGTGCGCGCGGAGCTGAAGGAGTGGCTGTCGGCCGCACTGCCCGGGGTCGTGAGCGGCCCCAGCGAGATCTCCGACGTGGCGAAGATGCGGCGGTGGATGGCCGAGACCCGGCCCGACATCGCGCTCCCGGACGACATCCCGCTCGAGAACGCGTGGGCGTTGTTCCTGCCCGACGACGTCGCCCCGCCCGAAGGCGTGGTGCTGATGCCGCCCCGGCTGACCGCCGAGTTCGCCCACCTGCACCCCGACGGCAGCCTGCACCTGGCGATGGCCCCGGAGGACCAGCGGGAACTGGTGGCCAAGGGCTGGGGCGAACCTCATCCGCTCCACTCGCCCGGCGTCAACGTCGTGATGCTGTACGCCCCGCGCTCCACCGCCGAACTCGCCGTCGCCCGTACCGTCGTCGCGGCGGCCTACCGGTACGCGACCGGCCGGGGGCTCGCTGTCACCGCCTGACACCCCAGGACCGGCACACCGCAAGGACCGGCGTCGCCCCCGTCCGACGCCGGTCCCCGGGGTCAGTCGGCCGGGACGACCAGGCAGTCGTCGCCGGAGGCGGTGTCGTCGCCGCCGGGCTCCCAGCTGAGCGACTGCGCCGGAACGTCGAGGAACGCGTAGGTCTCCCCGTTCTCCAGGCAGTCGTCGTGGTCGCGGCCGACCTGGACGCCGCCCAGGTCGGTGATGACGAAACCGCGCCGCGGGTCGAGCGTCACCCGGACGGTGAACCCTCCGACGCGCTGGGAGCGGAACGGCGCGTTCACCGGGATGACCCACAGGCCCGAGGGCTTCCGCTCGACCAGCGCCCGGTCCCCGCGGTCACCGTCCTGGTTCCAGGCGTCGATGTAGACGGTGGTGTTGGGCCGGATCTGCCGGAGCGCGGACTGCTCGGTCTCGGTACAGCCCGTGGCGACCCCCAGGGCCGCCACGACGACGACGGCCGGTGTTCGGCGGCGCATGATCTGCCTCCCCCCGGACGGCGGCTCAGTCGTCACCGTCGTCGTCACCGCCGTCGTCGTCACCGTCGTCCCCGTCGTCGGCGACGCAGCCGGAGGTGACGGCGGCGGTCGCGCCGAGGACCGCGACGGCCGTGACGGCGGGGACGGCGGCCGGGACGACCGTCGTGACGAGGGCGAGCAGGCTCCGGACGAGCCCGAGGGCGAACCTGGTGAGCACGGGGGGACCTCCAGTGGCGGCGGAGCGCCGGGATTCCGGTCAGGGGGTATAACAATGTCATGACGGCAGTTCCGAGGGAAGACCCCCGACGGCGGCTCATCGAGGCCGGTCTCCGGCTGCTCGACCGGGGCGGCCCGGAGGCGCTCAACGCCCGCCGCCTCGCCGCCGAGGTCGGCGCGTCGACCCAGGTCGTCTACACGCACTTCGGCGGCATGGGGGGATTCTACGAGGCGCTGATCACCGAGGCGTTCGTGCGGTTCGGTGAACGGCTGGCGGCCGTCCCGCGCACCGACGACGCCGTCGCCGACATCCTCTCCCTCGGCCTGGCCTACCGCGAGTTCGCGCTGACCAACCCCCAGCGCTACCGCTTCATGTTCCGCATCACCGCCCCCGGGGCGGCGGGCCCGGTGATCGGCCGCGACCTGACCACCGAGGGCATGCCCAGCGGGGTGGCGGAGGTCAACGCGACGTTCGTCCAGCTCATCGAGGCGGTACGGCGGGCGGCGGAGTCCGGCCGGATCCGGGCCGACGACACGGTCAGCGTCGCGGGCCAGTTCTGGAGCATGGTCCACGGCTACGTGCTGCTGGAGATGTCCGGCGTGTTCGGCAACGACGGCCACGGCGTCGTCCACGTCCTGGCCCCGCACGCCCTCAACCTGCTGGTCGGGCTCGGCGACCGGTACGAGGACGCCGAGCGCTCCGTCTTCGCCGTGGCGCCCGACCCGCTCATCCCCCCGGGCGTCACCATCCCGATGACCGAGACCCCCAGGCCCCGCCGCGGACGCCGCCCGCGCCCGTGAGCGCGCCGTCCGGCATCATGGGCGGAATGAACGAGGAGGGATCCTGATGGGGCTGGCCGTCTGCGTGTTCTGCGCCTCCAGCAGCCGGATCGACCCCGCGTACGTGGAGCTGGCCGCCGAGACGGGCGCCGAGCTGGCCCGGCGCGGCCACAGCCTGGTCAGCGGTGGCGCGCAGGTCTCGTGCATGGGGGCGGTGGCCCGCGCCGCCCGTGCCGGGGGCGCCCGCACCGTCGGGGTGATCCCCGAGGCCCTGGTCAGCGTGGAGATCTCCGACGAGGACAACGACGAGCTGGTCGTCACCCCCGACATGCGCTCCCGCAAGGCCGAGATGGACCGCCGCTCGGACGCGTTCCTGGTGCTGCCCGGCGGGATCGGCACCCTGGAGGAGCTGTTCGAGATCTGGACCGCCCGGGTGCTCGGCATGCACGACAAGCCCCTGGTCATCCTCGACCCCACGGGCGTGTACGAACCGCTGCGGGAGCTGATGACGAGCCTGGCCGACCAGGGCTTCGCCCGGCCCAAGATCTTCGACGCGGTCGGCTGGACGGCCTCGGTGAGCGAGGCGTTCGACCTGCTGGAGGGCCGCACCGTCCGGATCGAGCCCACCGCCGAGGACTACGCCGAGTCCGAGCCCTGACCGTCATGTCCCTGAACAGGGACGATCACGGCCCTGACCGGGGCCGTTCACCTCGGGTTCACGGGTACCCGAAACGCTCCGCATGATCGACCTTCATGCAAAGGAGCGCATATGTCCGTTTCTCGCCGCGGCCTCATGAAGGGCGGGACCGCCGGTGCGCTGTCCATCGCCCTCGCCGGGAGCCTGGACACCGTCTTCCAGACCGAGGCCGGCGCGGACACCGGGGAGGCGTACGGGTACGGCCCGCTGGTCCCCGACCCCAAGGGCGTGCTCGACCTGCCCAAGGGCTTCTCGTACAAGGTGCTGTCGGCGGAGGGCGACACCATCGAGCCCGGCGTGCTCGTACCGGGCAAGCACGACGGCATGGCGACGTTCCGCGGCGGCCGTCCGGGCACGCTGCGGCTCGTCCGCAACCACGAGCAGCGCAACAGCGGCGTCAAGCCCGTCGCCCCCGCCGAGCTGGTCTACGACCCGGCGGCGTACGGCGGCACCACCACCCTGGAGGTCGACCGGGACGGCGACCTCGTCGGCCAGCGGATCAGCATCGCCGGGACGGCCGTCAACTGCGCGGGCGGCGCCACTCCCTGGGGCACCTGGCTGACCTGCGAGGAGACCGAGGGCTTCAGCGGGCAGACCAAGACCCACGGCTGGGTCTTCGAGGTGGACCCGACCGGGCGGCGCACCAGGCCCGAGCCGATCAAGCCGCTGGGCCGGTTCTCCCACGAGGCCGTCGCCGTGGACCCGCTGACCAACACCCTCTACCTCACCGAGGACGCCGGGGGCCCGTTCGGGCTGTTCTACCGGTTCCTGCCCAAGAACCACCGGGGCGGCTACCACTGCTACCAGGCGGGCGGCACGCTGGAGGCCATGTACGTCCCCGGCATCCCCGACCTGGCCGCCGTGGACGAGGTCGGCGCCAAGTTCCGGGTGTCCTGGCGGCCGGTGCCCGACCCGGAGGCCGTCAGCGTCTCCACCCGCAAGCAGTTCGAGGACGGCAGGATCACCCGCAGCCAGAAGCTCGAAGGGGCCTGGTGGGGCCGTAACTCGGCGTACTTCGTGGCCAGCTACGCCGAGCGCGGCTCCGGCGCGGCGGGCGACCACGCCGGGCAGGTCTGGCGGTACCACCCGCGCAGCCGGATGCTGGAGCTGGAGCTGCTGTTCAAGCCGGGCGGCAAGTACGACGGACCGGACAACATCACCGTCTCCCCGTACGGCGGCGGCGTGATCCTGGCCGAGGACGGCGACGGCGAGCAGTACCTCGTCGGCACCACCCGGCAGGGCAGGACGTTCTCCTTCGCCCGCAACGCCGTCAACGACAGCGAGTTCGCCGGGGTGACGTTCTCCCCGGACGGCCGCACCCTGTTCGCCAACCGCCAGACCCCGGGCGTCACGTTCGCCATCACCGGACCCTGGCACCACCTCAAGCGCTAGCGCCCAGGCAGCGGGCCCGCCCCTCCGGGCGGGCCCGTTCGCATGCGCGCGGGCGGCATAGGCTGGGGCGGCGCCCTCGGTCCCGGAGCGTGGCACGATCGAGGACGGGGGACACCCGAAACGAGAGGGGAGCTGCACCGTGCTCGTGGTCCTCGTGCTGGCCGGGCTGGCCGTCGTCGCGGCGGTCGTGGTCCTCGCCATGGGCCGGGGCGGTGAGCTGACCGAGGTCCACGCCGACCACCCGCCGCTGCAGATGCCGACCGGCCGGCGGCTGACCGGCGCGGACGTGGCGCTGCTGCACCTGCCGCACGCCCTGTGGGGCTACCAGACCGAGGTGACCGACGAGGCCCTGCACCGCCTCGCCTATGCGCTGAGCGAGCGGGACGCCCGGGTCGCGGCCCTGGAGGAGCAGGTCGCCGAGCTGCGGCGGCGGCTCGGCGAACGCGACGCCCCGGTCTGGGACGACGCCGCCCCCACCCCCTGGGACGACCCGCCCCACGGCGACGACCCCCGTGACGAGGCCGACGAGCGGGCGGACGCGCCGGGCGCGGAGAGCCGGGGCGCCGGATGAGCCGGGTGGCCGTCAGCGCCGACGTCAGCTCCCGCGCCTCCGCCGACCGGATCTTCGCGGTGCTGACCGACTGGCCCCGGCACGCGGAGTGGATGCCGTTCACCCGTGCCGAGGGCGGCCACGAGGTCGGCGCGGCCGTGCGGGGCTGGACCGGCGTCGGGCCGGTCGGGTTCCTGGACACGATGGAGATCACCGAGTGGCTGCCGGGCCGCCGGGTCGCCGTCCGGCACACCGGGCGGCTGGTGCGCGGCGAGGCGTGGTTCGAGACCGGCCCGCTGCCCGGCGGCGGCAGCACCGTCGTGTGGGCCGAGCGGCTGGACCTGCCGCTGGGCCCGCTGGGCCGGGCGGGGTGGATCGTGCTGGGGCCGCTGGTGCGGTGGTTCATGGGCCTGGGGCTGCGGCGCCTGGCCCGGCTGGCGGAAGGGTCGCGGTGAGCGGAGCGGTACTCGGCGAGGACGGGCTCGCCCGCTGCCCCTGGGGCCTGTCGGCGCCCGACTACGTCGCCTACCACGACGAGGAGTGGGGCCGCCCGGTCACCGACGACCAGGGCCTGTACGAGCGGCTGTGCCTGGAGGCGTTCCAGTCGGGCCTGTCGTGGATCACCATCCTGCGCAAGCGGGAGGGCTTCCGGGCCGCCTTCGCGGGCTTCGACATGGCCAGGGTCGCCGAGTACGGGCCCGAGGACGTCGCCCGGCTGCTGGCCGACACCGCGATCGTCCGCAACCGGGCCAAGATCGAGGCCGCCGTCGCCAACGCCCGTGCGGCCCTGGACCTGCCCACCGGCCTGGCCGGGCTGGTCTGGCGGTACGCCGACCACGACGCGCCCGCCCCCGCGACCGTCGCCGACGTGCCCGCCTCCACCGCGGGCTCCACGGCGCTGTCCAGGGAGCTGAAGCGGCACGGGTTCCGGTTCGTGGGCCCGACCACCGCGTACGCGCTGATGCAGGCGTGCGGCCTGGTGGACGACCACCTCGCCGAGTGCCACCGGCGCGGCGCCTACACCGCGCTGCGCCCCGCACCCACAGGGCTCTGACCTGCGAAAACGCGGCGTCCAGCGGCGGGGGCCGGGATCTGGATGCTGATCGTTACCACTTCGCGCCCGGAAGACGAGATAATGACTACTACGGATGATGCGGATGCGAACGGCGGCCACGCGGCCAAGGGTGTCCGGCACGCGGCCCTAGGCAGGAAGGGGATGCACGCATGGCGGCGATGAAGCCGCGGACGGGTGACGGTCCGCTCGAAGTGACCAAGGAGGGGCGCGGCATCGTGATGCGCGTCCCGCTGGAGGGTGGCGGACGCCTCGTCGTCGAGCTCTCCGCCGAAGAGGCCAGCGAGCTGGGCGACGCTCTCAAGAACGTCGTCGGCTGACAGGCACCTCACGATCCATCGGTTCGCGGTGGCGGTCCCGGCTGCGCCGGGGCCTCCACCGCCATGGCACCGCCGTGGGCGCGCCCGGCGGCGTACAGGGGGGCAGATGCCGATCCACACCCGGATCAGCACCGCGACCGGCACGGCGGCGCAGGCCGCCCGGGGCGACGGGGCCGAGCTGGTGGCCCTGCCCGTCCGGCCGGGGCCCGAGACCGGCACCGCCGCCCTGGGGCTGACCCCGCCGGTG
>DATADI010000388.1:0-4619 GCA_036258615.1 Thermomonospora sp.
GCTGCGCCAGGCGTTCGGTGTGCCGCAGCTCGGCGATCTCCTGCCGTTGGGCGATGTACTCGCGCACAGGGTAGGCCAGGGTGAGCGCGATGGCGCACACGACCAGCGCCAGGATCGCGGCCCCGCGGCCACCTGACCAGCCGCGCCGCGATCCTGGCCCTGGTGGTCTGCGCCATCGCGCTGACCCTGGCCTACCCGGTGCGCGAGTACATCGCGCAGCGCCAGGAGATCGCCGAGCTGCGCCACCAGGAACGGGTGGCCCAGCGCCAGGTCGAACGGCTCGACGCGCACAAGCGAAGGCTGGCCGACGAGTCGTACATCAAGCGGGAGGCCCGGCGGCGGCTGCACTACTGCATGCCGGGCGAGAAGTGCTACGTCGTGCTCGACGGCGGCGACGACGGCGAACGCCCGGAACGTTCCGGGCCGCCCCGCCGCCCGCCGTGGTACGAGACCCTGTGGCGGTCGGTGGAGGCCGCCGACGGCCGCTGACCCGGCCGCGACCGTGAGGACTGCGAGAGGCGTGACGGACCGACCCGAGGCCCCCGGGCCCGCCGACCTGGCGGCCGTGGCCGCACAGCTCGGCCGCCCGCCGCGGGGCGTGCGCGCGGTGGCGCACCGCTGCCCGTGCGGGCTGCCGGACGTGATCGAGACCGCCCCCCGGCTGCCGGACGGCACGCCGGTCCCCACGCTGTACTACCTGACCTGCCCCAGGGCGGCCTCGGCGATCGGCACCCTGGAGGCCGAGGGCGTCATGCGGCGCATGCAGGAACGCCTCGCCGAGGACCCCGCCCTGGCGGCCCGCTACCGCGCCGCCCACGAGGACTACCTGCGCCGCCGCGACGAGGCGGCGCGCGCCGAGGGCGTCGAGCCGCTCCCGCCGGGCACCCAGAGCGCGGGCGGCATGCCCGAACGCGTCAAGTGCCTGCACGCGCTGGTCGGCCACGAACTCGCCGTCCCCGGCGGCAACCCCTTCGGCCGGGAGGCCCTGGACGCGCTGCCCGACTGGTGGGCGGCCGGACCGTGCGTACACATCGAGGAGGCCCGATGACCCGGGTGGCGGCCGTGGACTGCGGGACGAACTCGGTCCGCCTGCTGATCGCCGACGTCCCCGCCGACGGCGCCGGACGGCTGACCGACCTGGAACGCCGGATGGAGATCGTCCGGCTCGGCCAGGGCGTGGACGAGACCGGCCGGCTCGCGCCCGAGGCGCTGGAGCGCACCTTCACCGCCATGCGCGGCTACGCCGGACTCATCGCACGGCACGGCGCCGAACGCACCCGGGTCGTCGCCACCAGCGCCACCCGCGACGCCGCCAACCGCGCCGACTTCGTCGCCGGGGTGCTGGACATCTTCGGCGTCGAGCCCGAGGTCATCACCGGCGACGAGGAGGCCGAACTGTCCTTCCTCGGCGCCACCCGCGAACTGGCCGCGCTCCGCCCGCCCCGCCCCTACCTCGTGGTGGACATCGGCGGCGGCTCCACCGAGTTCGTCGTCGGCTCCACCCACGCCCAGGCCGCCCGCTCGGTCGACATCGGCTGCGTCCGCATGACCGAACGCCACATCGGCGACACCGGCGGCGCCCCGCCCACCCCCGAACAGGTCGCCGCCGCCGTCGCCGACATCGACGCCGCCCTGGCCGCCGTCCGCGAGACCGTCCCCGTGGACGAGGCCCGCACCCTGGTCGGCCTCGCCGGCTCGGTCACCACCGTCGCCGGGATCGCCCTGGGCCTGCCCGAGTACGACCCCGGCCGCATCCACCTGTCCCGCATCACCGCCAGCCAGGTCCACGAGGTCACCCGCGAACTCCTCCGCTCCACCCACGAGGAACGCGCCGCCATCGGCGTCATGCACCCCGGCCGCGTCGACGTGATCGGCATGGGCGCCCTCATCCTCGACCGCATCATGCGCGAGTACAACTTCGGCGCCGTGGTGGTGAGCGAACACGACATCCTCGACGGAATCGCGTGGTCGATATCCGGGGGCGCGACCCCCCGCTAGGCGCGAGTCACTGTGGGGGGCGCCCTTCCACGACAACCCTCAAGAGATCGGGGATCAGTACGGCGTTCGGGTTCTGCTGGGGGATGTAGAGGGCGGGGGTCGAGGCGCCGGTCTGGTGGAGCCAGACGCGGCCGTCGCGGATGGAGGCGCCGGCGAGGGCGGACCAGCTGAGGGAGACGTGGCCGCCGCGGACGCCGCCCGGATGGACGGTGAGGCCGTGGCCGACGTCGACCTGCTCGCCGGCGTGGACGCGGGCGGCGAGGTCGGCGACGAGGCGGGGTTCGAGGAGGCGGCGGGACAGGTCGGCCAGGCGGGTCCACAGGTCCTCGCGTTCGACGACGATGTCGATGCGGGGACCGGTGGGGAAGGGGTGGCGGCCGACCTGGAAGACCCACTGGCCGGGGCGGGCCACCCAGTAGGCCACCCACTCGACGTGGGCCCAGGCCATCGAGAGGTCGGCGAACGAGACGCCCTGGGTGTCGGCGTACACGCGCAGGCCCCGTACCTCGGCGACGAGGGGGGCCGGTGACGGCTGCCGGCGTTCCGGTCGTGCGGGGGCCGCCGGGTCGTGCAGATGCTCCGTCCAGCGCCGGCCGTCCCACCAACGCAGGCGGCCGGTGCCGTGGGGGTCGGCGTACCAGCCCGGCTGAGACAACGTCGCACCTCCGAGCGCCTGTCGATGCGCGAATCGTATCCATCCGGACGGCCCGGCAGTTGGCTCTTGCACACTACTGTGCATCGCGTAGTAGTGTGTACCGCATTATGGACACCACCCAGTTGCTCAAGGGAGTGCTCGACCTGGCGGTGCTGGCCGTCCTCGACCGCAGCGACAGCTACGGCTACGACGTGGTCCGGCGGCTCCGCGAGGCGGGGCTGGACGAGGTCGGCGACGCCTCGGTGTACGGCACGCTGCGCCGGCTGTTCAAGGCGGGCGCGCTGACCTCCTACGTGGTGCCGTCCGAGGAGGGGCCGCACCGCAAGTACTACGGCCTCAACGACACCGGCCGGGCCACGCTCGCCCGGTCCGCCAAGACCTGGGCCGCGTTCGCCCACACGATGAACGACCTGCTGGACGACGTCGAGAAGGGGAGCCGATGAACGCCCGGGACGAGGAGATCGCGCGGTACGCGGCCGGGGTGCGCGCCGCGCTGGCCGACCTGCCCGAGACCGACCGGCAGGAGCTGGTGGAGGACCTGGAGGACCACCTCGCCGAGATCGCCGCCGAGTCCGGGGAGCCGCTGGCCGCCCGGCTCGGGCCGCCGGAGTCGTACGCGGCCGAGCTGCGGGCGGCCTACGGCGCGGGAAGCGCAGCCGGGAAGCGGGGGCGCCGGCTGCGCGAGGCCGCCGTGGCCGCCGGGCGGCTCGTGGACGACAACCCGGCGCTGCGGCGGGGCTGGGCGTACCTGCGGGAGTTCCGGCCCGCCTGGTGGCTGGCGCGGGGTTACCTGGCGGCCATGCTGGTCTGGCGCTTCCTGGACGGTTCCTGGACGGTCTGGCCGGGGGGCCTGGAGCGCGGGCTGCTGGCCGCCGTGCTGGTCGTCGCCTCGGGCGTGGTGGGCGTCCGGCACAAGGACCGCCCCGCCCGCGCCCGGACGCGGACCGTGCTCGCGGGGGCCAACGCCGTCGCCGTCCTCGGCCTGCTGGGGCTCTACCTGGGCGGCGGGCCGTCCTCTCCGCCCTGGGAGTCGCCGGCGGCCTACGAGCCGTCCCCGTCGATGGAGACGGCGGCACAGTTCGGCGGCGGTCCTGACGGGGTGCTCAACATCTATCCGTACTCCAAGGACGGCAAGCCCCTGAAGGACGTCCTGCTGTACGACCAGCGGGGCCGTCCCGTGCAGGTGCCGTTCGAGGACGGCGGCTGGGTCCTCGACCAGCCGTGCGGCAGCCCGCCGCCGATCTCCAACGCCTACCCCCTGCCGCTGCGGCAGCTGACCGAGGAGGAGCTGAGCATGCAGGACCCGGCGAACCCCGAGCCGACCTGCGCGCCCGGCTCACCCGCCCCGGCGCCGCAGCCGTCCGGCGCCCCGGCCCCCACCGGTGATCCGTCCCCGTCCGGCGGACCGTCTCCCACCGGCGACCCGACTCCCTCCGAGGACCCCTCGCCCTCCCCGTCCGGCTGACCGCCGGGGGCGTGCGAGGATCGGTCCGTGACCACCGCGAACGCCCCCTTCGTACCGCCGGGCACCGGATGGCCCGAGGACCCGGCGGCCCCGGACACGCCCGTCGCCCACACTCCGCTCCAGGTGCGGGAACTGGCGGCGGAGGCCCCCACGCTGCACGAGGTGTGCGCCCGGCAGTCGGTCTGCCGGGCGTGCCCGCGTCTGGTGGAGTGGCGGGAGCGCGTGGCGGTCGAGCGGCGGCGCGCGTTCGCCGACCAGGAGTACTGGGGGCGGCCCGTCCCCGGCTGGGGCGACGAACGGCCCCGCATCCTGGTCGTGGGGCTGGCCCCGGCGGCGCACGGCGGCAACCGCACCGGGCGGATCTTCACCGGCGACCGCAGCGGCGACTGGCTGTTCGCCTCACTGCACCGCGTCGGCCTCGCCGAACGCCCCACCAGCGTGCACGCCGGTGACGGCCAGCGCCTGGCCGGGACGCGGGTGGCGGCGACCGTGCGCTGCGCC